>CAYPBV010000045.1:0-23509 GCA_964409025.1 uncultured Chitinophagaceae bacterium
GCTTTGCGATTCAGCCACTTTTCAAAAGGAAATTGAAAAAATTATATTTAAAAACTTTAACATTATAAATGATGCTTTTGATTCTGTAAAATTTCAAGAGATGTTTTTTGTTGTTGAGATTGGGTCAGACAAAACAAGTGACCTCCAAGGGGTTATTTATATAAAAAATAAGAAGTTAGATATAAATCTATCAGAATTTTTAATAAATTGTTTTAAGAATCATAATGCTTTTCTTTGCTCAGATGAATTTAAGCAGGCTTTTATAATTCAGCCTATTCTTATAGGCATAACAAACGATATAAAAAATGAAGTTATTTTTCCTGAATTTTACAAGATTAAATCTATCCCTTCACCTAATTCTGAAAAAATGCAACAAAAAAAAGTTTTAATTTTAGAACAAATTAATATTCCTGTTACGGTTAGGATATGATATCACGTTAGTTCGCAAGTAAATTTCAGATAACGATTTACACTTTAGAAAAAGTGTTATCTTGTTCGCAAACAATATGTTTTAAAAAAGCGACGGCAATCTGCAACTTTCTGGTTCTGCGTATATATAAGCAATGCTAACAGAATGGCCTTGTTTTTGAATAATTGGGGAAATGATTCAATTTTTGCGAAAGCAAATAAGTTTTTTTTATTAATAACTGTGCTTCTTATTTCACTACGCTTATATGCTCAAAAAAGTGATACTATAAGGATAGTGAAACCTCAGTACAATATTACATTTAAGGAAAAGAGAGCTGGTAATAAAATTACAGACAGATCGGAACTAACTATAAAGATAAGTATCTATCAATCAAGCGATACAGTTGTAAATCCATCATTTGAAATAAAAGGAATGGCATTTATTCTGGATAAAAGTGGTGGAGGTCTTATGTATATAAAACCCGGAGTATATAAAATAGGGTGCAGGTATCTTCCTTTTGATACAAATGACAAAGTAAGAATGAGGATAAAGAAAGGTTATGATTACTTTATTGAATTTGTTTTGAAGAAAGGGGGCACTACTAATGATTAAATTACGAAAATGTTTCTTTTGGGTATCTTTTTTAGCAGCATGTTTAACAGCATGCTGCTTTTTTAAGAGCCTGTATAAATTTTAATTTTTAAATTTTGTAAGGTTCGGAAAAGGACGGTTTTTGATGCTACAGAGCAGAGACGTTTTATAACGACAATGTTTAACTTATAGGTGTTTTCAATTAGTATTCAAAGACTACCCGCTTTGTAGTATTGTTTATTTGAAAGGGGGGGGGGTAATTTGCAGCAATTTAAAACTACATTATGAAAAGAAACAAAAAGCTACTATTTGCACTTATTACTATTACATCATTACTGTTAATACAGGCATGCCGGAAACTTGATTTTTTAAAACCTTCTAAAGCTGAAACAGAGTTTACAGTTGAGGATGCAAAGGAATGGTTTTATGGTACGCTATTAAAAGAGGGAAAATTGACTCCAGGTTTGTTGTCTGAGTCAGAAAGCCAGGATCCACTTTATATGTATGCAACTAATCAGGGTAAAAGCCCGGTCTGGAATTTGGGTCAGGTATTTGAAAATGGAGCTTATGATTTGGTTACACTACCACTAATGTATAAAGTAAGAAATGTACAAGTGCCTGAAAACTTAAATGGTCTTGAAAAAGAGAATTACATCCGAAGCGTAAAAAGCGAAATGGTAATTTACAAAGTAAATAATAGTCCTGTAAAATGCAGAATAATAACTTTTTTGCCTGATGTTAATTATGCCCGTAATCGTTCTTACGATATTAGTCATAATACAATCACCCGTATGGACACTGCTTATAGCGGAATGATTGTAGTAAAAGATTCTGATGAAAAGATTATTAGAATATGGCAAATACAGCATGGCAAAATAATTAAGAAAATGAAACCTGTTGTTGTAACCGGTGTAAATGCTGCCGGGGAAAATAGTATCGGTACAGAATCAACTCATTGCGTTTTTCAGCCGGTTGCAGATAATTTTAGAGTTGTATGCTTTGGTACAATGGTTGGGGACGTATTAGTTATTGATCATTGTAATGATCCTGAACCAACAGGCACGGAATATGATTTTGTGTGCGAAGAAGTTGATGATGACACCCCGCTTCCTTGTGATGATATTTCAACTCCTGAAGATGAATGTCTTGGAGGAATTTTTGGTGATGATCCTCCGGGCGATGGTGGCGGAGGTGGGGATAACCCTCCTACTGAACCGGATCCTTGCAGCCAAGCACAAAGTTTTGTGAGTAATATAAATGTGTTTTCACAAAATCCAACATACAGCACCGCAAAGAATAATGTATTAGCTTCGGGAGCTACCGATCAAAAAGAGCATGGCGTTACATTTGGTAAAAATTCTAATGGCGAAATTACAGTTTCTCCCCTGAGCACTGGTAACAGTTATAATGCACCCGTTAATACTAATTGGCAAGGTGCATTTGCAGATTTACATAACCACCCTGACAATTTGCCACCATCTTCAGCAGATATGTATGGCTTAATTTCCATTAATATAAATAAAAGTGATTACAGTACAAGAATGGTGGTGACTGTCGACGGAACTGTGTATGCATTAGTAGTAATAGACCCTACTAAAGCTACCAGCTTTGTAAATCAGTATCCTAAACAGCAAATTGCAAATTACCCTCCTGATTTTCCTGACCCAATTTTTACTGATTTTACTGATATTAAATTTGATCTAGTGACCAAAGGACTTAGTGCAAAAGTTGCAGACGAAATGGCCTTAGCTTTTGTATTGGATAAGTATAATTCTGGAGTTGCTCTATTAAAGCAAGATGCAAATGGTAATTTTCATAGACTTAAAACCGAACAAACATCCTCAAACGGGGCAAGTAACTACATAGCTAGTAATTGTTTATAAAATTTTAAAAATCAAAGAAATGAAATCAATATATATTCTTAATTTGTTAGCACTTTTATTCAGTATAAATATTTGTAAAGCTCAGCAACTTGTACAAAAGCCAAGTGACATAAACAAGCTAAAGCTACAAGAGAGTATCTTCGTTAATAAACCTTTAAAGAACCTTATTAAGGAAATCAAACCTCAAATAGTAATGGTTACAGGATGGCCTAGCAAAAGCACTGAAAGATTGGGATATTTTGTTTTTCGCTTTGTGGATAAAAAATCTTACGATAGTACAAGAAAAAACAGTAAGACTCCCTATCAAATTACTGTTTTTATTAAAGAAACATTTCAGTGGAATAATCATGAACGAAATAAAGACCAGAAGCTTAACTGGACTAATTCGGACACCAATAAATATGGTAATTTGACTGTGGTTGGTATAAAGATATCAGGTGAACAATAGATTCATTAGGTCATGAGAATTGAAAGTGTTTTTCTAGCAGCATGTTTTTTAGCGTGCTGCTTTTTTTCTTATAAGTCACCAATCCTATTATCGCCATTTATAACATTTAACAGCAGCCTGCTTGGTATTACTATTTCCTCTTTTTCATTCTTTCTGATTTTTGAAAGTAAATCAAAATGGCATGTAGCTTTACTGTTCATTTTAGTAGCAGGCATTAATGCCTGGTTGGCGAGCAGAGCTGGTTTTTTAGTTTTTTTATCTGGAGTATTCGTTCATGGTTTTTGTGGCGGGTTTTTTAAGCAGATTTCAAAAAAGTGGATGTTTGGAGTTATATCCCTGTCGGTTTTGCTTGGTTCTTTTTTGGTATTGTTTATAAAAAGCGATTCTACAAGCGGTCGCTGGTTTATCTGGAAAAACTGTTTTCGATTAATTCAAGACCATCCTTTAACCGGTACAGGCTGGGGTAGTTATCGTGTGGCCTACAACGATATGCAGGCTCATTATTTTCAGGCAAACGGTTTTCAAGGAAAAGAAGCTTTACTGGCAGATACGGTGTATTATGCGTTTAATGAATGGCTTCAGTTGGCAGTAGAGTTAGGTGTTCCTGTTTCGTTAACCTTATTTGGTTTAAATATGCTGCTTGTTTTAGCTGTCATAAAAAGAATAAGAGATGGAGAAAGAAACAGATTTGTTACAGGAGCAATTACTTCTTTTACCAGCTTACTAACCGCTACATTTATCTCCTATCCATTTTATTATTTGCCCACCATAGTTTTGTATCTTTTTCTTGTTTTGTATTTGCTTTACTTTTTGATGCAGCAATACTTTTCTAAGAAAAGCATACTTACTCTTTCAGCCTTTTCTTTTTTACTTATTGGATGGGTAGTTTATAAACAAGTTGTTGCGAGAAAGTATTGGAATGACGCAACTGAGCTAAGCAGGATTTCATACAATCTGAAAGCAAAAAGTATGCTCCTTAAAGCTTATCCGGTTCTTCATAGTAATGGCGATTACTTATATTCTCTAGCAATGGCTTATTCAAATGTCAACCAAAAGGATTCGGCCATTTATTTTTTGAATCAATCTCTGTTCTATAAAAATGATTACCAGTTACATAGGAAAATGGGGCAACTCTATTATGAACATGGTGATGTTGGTACAGCAGAGTTTCACTTTCTAAAGTCTGTTTATATAGTTCCCAACCGCTTTAAAAGCAGGGAAATGCTTGTTGATTTTTATATCAGATGCAGGCAAGCGGAAAAAGCCCGTGAGTGGGCTAAGTCTTCATTTAGTTTTCCCGTTAAGGTGCCTTCAGTACAAGTGTTTCATATAAAACAACGTTTTGAGCAGTATCTTCAAACAGGGGAATGGTAAAAGGTTAAAATTTTTGACCAATTGCTTATGTAATTTAAAGAACCCCGTAAATTTATTTCTCAATCTATTGCTATGAAACGATTTCATATCACACTTTTAGCTGTTGCAGTGTTATCACTTGCTGCGTGTAAGAAAAACAAGAGAGAACGGAGTTATGATGAGATTGTGATGGATACGGTGGTTTCGTATACCAAAGAAATTTATTTGTGGTACAATCAACTGCCTTCCACACTACCGGGTAATACACCACCCGAAGTGATGAGCAATATCCGTCAGTTCAGTAAAGAGCCCGGCTTTACCAATCCGGTTGACCGCTGGAGTTTTGCCATCAGTAAAACCGAATGGAATAACATCAGTACAGGTGTGGCTGCTGATTTTGGTATGCGTGTGTTTTTCAGAAATGCTGCTGATTTGCGTGTAGCATCTGTTGAGCGAAATGGTCCAGCAGGTATTGCAGGTGTGCAGCGTGGCTGGAAAATTAACAGTATAAACGGTGTAGCTATCAATGATACCAGCCAGAGTAATTTTATCATCAATACCGTTTATGCATCACCCACTACACGGTTCAACTTTCAATTGCCTGATAACAGCATTCGTGAAGTAACACTCAACTCACAAATATTCACCGGTAATCCGTTTGTGATTGATAGTGTTTATACAGCGGGCAGCAGTAAGATTGGATATTTTGTATTGAATTCTTTTTTGGGCGATACAGCACAGATGCGGAATAACTTTGATCGCATTTTTAATAAATTTATTACTGCAGGTGTAAATGATGTGGTGATTGATTTGCGCTATAACGGTGGTGGCTATGTATCCCTCGCACAATACTTACTCAACTGGATTGTGCCCAATGCGGGAAACGGACAGATGATGTTTACAGAAGCCTATAACGATAAATATGCATCACGGTTTAATGAAACAGTTGCTTATCAGAAACGTGGTACGCTCAACCTGAGCCGTATCTTTTTTATTGTGAGTAAACAATCAGCATCTGCCAGTGAATTGACCATTAACAGCATTCGTCCGTTTCTGGATGTGAAACTGGTAGGACCCACGAATACACATGGTAAACCTGTGGGTTATGGAGGTTACAGTGCAGGACCCTGGTATTTCTTTCCTGTTTCATTTAAAACGATTAATAAAAACAATGAAGCCAATTACTATAATGGGTTTGCACCTGATTATATAAGTGCCGATGGTCTTGACAGAAACTGGGGTGATATAAATGAAGCATGTCTCTTCCGTGCAATCCGTTTTATAACTACAGGCAGTTGGTCAAGACTGGCACCTGTGGATGAAGCAGTGGCCAATGAACAGGCACGTATAGCGCCAGCCAATGTTCATCTGGATGAGCCTAAGCTAAAAGGAATGTTTGGAAGAAGAGGAATTGTAAAAATTTATTGATAATAATTTGCGGTGTCTGTTCATCCGACTAAAAGGAGGATGACTGACACCGCTTCTGTTCAACATTGATAAAAATTACGCTTCAATACTTGCGCCCAGCCATGCCATCATGCTCATGCCAATGGCAATAGCATCTTCATCAATATTAAAAGTAGGCGTGTGTACGCCGCTGGTAATTCCCTTCTCTTTATTCATAACACCCAGACGAAAGAAACAACCCGGAATGATTTGTGAGTAATAACCAAAATCTTCTGCACCCATTCGTGGTTCCGTTTCTTCTACATTCGATGCACCGAGAAATGCTTCTGCTTTCGTTCTTGCTTTTGCATTCAGGGCTTCATTATTATACACAGTGGGATAGCCAATATCAATATGCAGATCCAATGTGCCCCCCATACTCTCAACTAATTGCGTTGCTGTGCGCCTGATGAGTTCATGTGCTTTAAACCGCCATTCTTCATCCATGGCTCTGAAGGTACCCATCAATTTTACTTCATTGGGAATAACATTGGTAGTGGTACCTCCGTTGAACGATGTAATAGAAAGCACTGAAGGATTATGTGGATTTTTATTGCGGCTGATGATTTGCTGCAAACTGATGATGAGGTGCGATGCAATTAAAATGGGGTCAACAGTTAAATGCGGTGATGCTGCATGACCACCTTTTCCTTTTACGGTGATGTATAATTCATCAGCACTTGCCATTACTTTACCGCCACGAAAACTAAGCTTGCCCAGTTCCAAACCCGGATGTACATGTAACCCGAAAATGCATTGTGGTTTGGGATTTTCCAGTACACCATCCCGAATCATATAACTGGCGCCACCGGGATTGCGTTCTTCACCCGGCTGAAAAATCAATTTTACTGTTCCTTCCCATTCATCTTTTAATTCATTCAGAATTTTTGCTGCACCCAGTAAGCAGGTGGTGTGTACATCATGACCGCAAGCATGCATGATGCCATCTTTTGTTGATTTATAGGGCACATCATTTTCTTCATGAATGGGCAATGCATCCATATCTGCTCGCAGTGCCACCACTTTGGATGATGGATTCTTACCTTCAATTAAACCAACGACACCTGTTTCGGCCATTACTGTAAAGGGAATGCCGAGCTCTTTTAATTTGGCCTGAACAAAAGCTGATGTTTCAAATTCCTGGTAGCTGAGCTCAGGATGTGCGTGCAGGTGATGACGTACATCTATAAACTCCTGTTTGTATAGTTGGGCAAGTGACTGAATTTTTTCTTTAAGCATAGTGGCAAAAGTACAAAAAGAAAAACCCATCAAAAATGTTTCGTTTGATGGGTTGAATTTCTTGATTATGTTAATTACTCTTTTTCTGTTTCGTCTTTTGGCTTGTATTCAATTTCACTTGGTATTACAAATACACCTGTAGGAAAAAGTTTGTTTAACTCTTTTTTTAGGGCTTCTGCATCTTTTCTGTCTTCAAAATTGCCAAATCGTAATTTAAAGTAAGGTGCCTGGTACATAAGATAGGATTTATGCTCAGGATAAAGGGATAAGAGTTTTGATTTTGCATTAAGCGCCTGCGTTCTGTCGGTTGTATTTAATACCTGAATGCGAAAGCCTTTGCTGCCTTTTTTAAAGTCAGCAGCCTTTTTATTGATTTCAGCCTTTTTATCAGCAAGCACAACATAGCGTGCATCTCTGATTATTACTACACCATTGGATAATGTATCAGTTGCCATTTGTGCCTTTAAAGAAACGGCACATGCAATAATGCTTATAATTAAAACTGCTTTTTTCATACTTAAGCTTATCATTCAGAAATCGTACCAATGATGCAATTAAAACCGGGAAGGTTGTTTTAATTTAATATTTACCTCCTCCGCCCCCAATATTTTCAATAGGGTGCCAGGTGGTTTTAATTTCCTGAAAATCATTAATAAAGTATGGTGATTGTCCTGAATCACTGTACCAGTTTACTTTGTCATAAATCACTACACGTTTTACATTTCCTGCTCCTTTTTCTTTGAGCATTTTTTGAGTAGCTTCATCTTTTTCGCAATACACCAGCGCATTTACATCCATGTGATCGGCCATCCACGGCGCCAGTTCACTTGATTTGCCGGTGAGAATATTTACAACACCGCCGGGAAGGTCAGAAGAGTTCAATACTTCAGCAAAAGTAACACAGCTCAATGGTTTATCATAAGAGCCTATCACCACACTGGTATTACCTCCTGCAATAACCGGTGCAATGACGGATACCAAACCAAGCAATGAATACTGTTGTGGTGCAATCATACAAACTACACCTGTTGGTTCCGGCACAGAAAAATTAAAGTGGGATGATGCAACAGGATTTACAGCACTTAATACCTGCTGATATTTATCGCACCAGCCTGCATAATAAATTAACCGATCGATGGAAAGATTCACTTCATGCTCAGCCTTTGCTTTTGATGCATCCTGCTGCATCAGTTCATCTATTAATTGTGCTTTGCGTCCTTCCAGCATTTCGGCCATGCGGTATAAAATCTGTCCACGGTTGAAAGCAGCACGTGCACTCCATCCGCCAAATGCATTGCGTGCACTTTCCACGGCATCACGCACATCTTTACGGGAACTCAAACAAACGTTGGCTAATTTATTTCCTTTAGAATTGGTAGCGATGTAATAACGACCGCTCTCTGTTCTGGGAAATTGACCACCAATGTAAATTTTATACGTCTTCAATACTTCCAAACGCTTTTCAGGTTGGTGATTTTCCAAACCATTTTCGCTTATGTGGATGTTTGATTTTTTGATTGCTGACTTTGCCATAATTATTTTTTTATTGCTCACAGATTTCTTTGATTAACACTGATTGTTCTGTGAACATCTGTGCCATCTGTGAGAAATTATTTATACCAGATTTACATAAGCGTTCAACCCATGCAATCCACCTTCTCTTCCATAGCCACTTTCTTTATAACCACCAAACGGTGAGGTGGGGTCGAATTTGTTGAATGTATTTGCCCATACCACTCCTGCACGCATCTTGGTGGTCATGTTGAAAATTTTAGAACCTTTATCCGTCCATACACCTGCGCTTAAACCATAAGGCGTATTGTTTGCTTTTTCAATCACTTCATCTTCTGTACGGAAGGTTTGTATTGTTAACACAGGTCCAAAAATTTCTTCCTGTGCAATGCGACTGCTTTGTGCCACATTGGTGAACAAGGTTGGTCTGCAGTAAAAACCTTTGCCCGGCAATGCACAACTGCTCTGATGCAGTTCAGCACCTTCCTGTTGACCGATCTTGATATACTTGTGAATGGTTTCTAATTGCTGTTTGGAGTTGATGGCACCAATGTCAGTGTTCTTATCCAACGGATCGCCCACGATGAGTGTTTCAATTCTGTCTTTCAATTTGCGCAACACTGTTTTGTAAACACTCTCCTGAACATACAATCTTGAACCGGCGCAACAAACATGACCCTGGTTAAAAAAGATACCATTGATCACACCTTCTACTGCCTGGTCAAGCGGTGCATCCTCAAAAATGATATTGGCAGCTTTACCGCCTAATTCCAACGTTGCTTTTTTATTCGTACCTGCAATAGCACGCTGAATGAACTTTCCAACATCTGTAGAACCGGTGAATGCAATCTTATCTACACCGGGATGATTTACTAATGCAGCACCTGTTGCTCCCGCACCTGTAATGATGTTTACCACGCCTGGTGGGAGGTCTGCTTCCTGTATGATCTCCGCAAGTTTTAAAGCCGTTAAAGGCGTGGTTTCCGCAGGTTTTAAAACAACCGTATTGCCTGTTGCCAGTGCCGGTGCAATTTTCCATGCAGCCATCAGCAAAGGAAAATTCCAGGGAATAATTTGCCCGGCCACTCCAAGCGGTTGTGCCTGCCTGTTAGGAAATGCATATTCTAATTTATCTGCCCAACCTGCGTAGTAAAAGAAATGATTGGCAGCAGTGGGCACATCAAAATCACGGCTTTCACGAATGGGCTTACCGCCATCCAATGTTTCAATCACTGCAAATTCACGTGCACGTTCCTGTAACATGCGTGCAATACGGTAAATGTATTTGCCACGTTCTTTGCCGCTCATTTTCTTCCAAACTTTGTCGTAGGCGGTGTGTGCTGCTTTCGCTGCTTTATCAACATCAGAAGCATTGGCATCAGCTACTTCACTCAATACTTCTTCATTGGCAGGATTGATCGTTTTGAAATATTTTTTGGATGATGGTTTTACAAACGCACCATTGATAAACAAATCATATTTGTCTTTAATGGAATCTATGCTCTTGCTTTCAGGAGCAGGAGCAAAATTCCATGATGTGTCAAATTTTAATTTGAGTGTATTATTCTTTGCTTTTGCCATTTTTTTCGTTTAATGGTTTAATGGTTCAAAAGTTATAAGGGTTGCAATTCAAGGTGAACCATTAAACCATTCAACCTTGAAACCCTTGAAGGTTCTAATCTATCGAAAAATAATCTTTACTCTGATAAACTCCCGTCTTCTCTTTCACAATCTGCATCAGTAAATCATTGGCCAGGCTGCTGGCGCCAAAACGAAACCATTCATTATTCATCCATGCTTCGCCCAATACTTCTTTCAACATAACCAAGTAGTGCAAGGCGAGTTTTGATTTTGAAATGCCTCCTGCCGGTTTCATCGCAATCATCTTTCCTGTTTCATAATAAAAATCACGGATGGCTTCCAGCATTACGAGGGTAACAGGTAAGGTAGCAGCAGGTGAAATTTTTCCGGTTGATGTTTTAATGAAATCAGCACCGGCATACATGGCAATATCACTGGCTCTGCGCACTTTATCATAGGAACCCAGTTCACCTGTTTCTAAAATTACTTTGAGGCGTGCGTTACCGCATGCTTCTTTCACTGCTGCAATTTCATCAAACACAAAATTGTATTCACCCATTAAGAATTTACCACGGCTAATGACCATGTCCACTTCATCAGCACCATTGGCTACTGCATATTTGGTATCACTGATTTTTACAGCACGTGTTGATTGGCCGCTGGGAAAAGCTGTGGCAACGCTTGCTACTTTAATTCCGGAATTACCCAATGCCTGCTTGGCTGTTTTCACCATGCTTGGGTACACACATACAGCAGCAACAGTAGGCAAGCCGGGATAAGCATCATGCAGATGCTGGGCTTTGTAACAAAGCTGTTTCACTTTTCCATCGGTATCCTTTCCTTCCAACGTAGTAAGGTCAATCATGTTGAGCGCCAGCAACAATCCATTCATCTTCGATTCTTTCTTGATGCTCCGTTTGGTAAACCGGGCAGCACGTTCTTCAATGCCCACCTGGTCTACTCTGGGTGATAAAGAGAAATTGGGAATTTTTATAGTTGATTTTTCAGCAATCATTTCTTTTGTTATTCAATTCAAACTTACTAATATTCCTGTGGATGTGTTCAAATAAAAACATCCTCTTTACGGGAGGATGTTTTTCATTTATATAGTGCTGTTACAGATCTTTCCAATGACACTGCTTATACTTCTTACCACTTCCACAGGGGCAGGGGTCATTACGACCGATCTTTGGCCCTGAAATAATAGGTTCCTGTTTTACATTTTCGGAAGGATCGTAATAATCAGGTGTTTCCATTAATTCATTTCCACCACCGGCTGCCACCGCTTCTTCTTTACGCTGACGCAGTTTGCTCATATCTGTCTTTTGCTGACGACCTTCACGAATCTGTCCATTACCCTGTTGTTCTACAGGCAAACCTGCATGGCACAAGAACGAAACAATATTCTTATTGATTTCATTATTCAACTGATCAAATAAAGTGAATGCTTCCACTTTATAAATCACCAATGGATCTTTCTGCTCATATGTAGCGTTTTGAACAGATGTACGCAAATCATCCATGGCACGCAGGTGATCTTTCCATGCTTCATCAATAAACGCCAATGTAGCTGTTCGTTCTAATGAACTTACCAATTCAGCACCTTCGCTGTCCAATGTTTTTTGCAAAGAGGTTAATGCCTGCAAGCCACGTTTGCCATCACTAAACGGTACAAATACATTTTCTATATGACTGCCTTGTGTGGTACGGATATTTTTGAACACAGGCATGGCTTCTTTACGTAAGCCTTCACACTTACGCAGGTACGAAGTTTTAGCTTCGTTATACAACTGATTGGTAAGCTCAACGGTATTTCCTTTACTCAACTCTTCTGCACTGATTTTTGTTTCAATACCGAAGTTGATGATACTGGCCATTACAAATCCTTCGTGATCATTTGTTTCCTGGAAGGAGTTAATTAAACCTTCCGCTACAGAATAAAATGCATTATCAACATCCAATGCCAAACGCTCACCGCTCAAGGCATGATTACGACGTGTATAAACGGCACCACGCTGTTTGTTCATTACATCATCATACTCCAGCAAACGCTTACGGATGCCGAAGTTGTTTTCTTCCACTTTCTTTTGTGCACGCTCAATGGATTTAGTGATCATGCTGTGCTGAATCACTTCACCTTCCTTGTAGCCCAGCTTATCCATCATGCCGGCAATACGATCACTGCCGAACATGCGCATGAGATCATCTTCCAGTGACACATAGAATTGTGATGAACCCGGATCACCCTGGCGACCGGCACGGCCACGCAACTGTCTATCCACACGTCGGCTATCATGACGCTCTGTACCAAGAATAGCCAAACCACCGGCTTCTTTTACTCCGGGGCCGAGTTTAATATCCGTACCACGGCCCGCCATGTTTGTTGCTATCGTAACAGCGCTTTTTAAACCGGCTTCAGCTACAACCTGTGCTTCACGGGCATGTTGTTTTGCGTTCAATACATTATGCGGAATTTTTTTCTGCTGTAACATTTTACTCAGCAATTCACTCACCTCAACAGAAGTGGTACCAACGAGAACGGGTCTTCCTTTTTCACGCAGCACTTCTATTTCATCAATAACAGCTTTGTATTTTTCACGTTTGGTTTTGTACACTAAATCCTGCTCATCTTTACGAATCATATCAAGATTCGTAGGAATTTTCACCACATCTAATTTGTAAATATCCCAAAACTCACCTGCTTCCGTTTCTGCAGTACCCGTCATACCACAAAGCTTGTGATACATACGGAAATAGTTCTGCAGCGTAATGGTAGCATAGGTTTGTGTAGCTGCTTCAATATGTACATTTTCTTTTGCTTCAATAGCCTGGTGCAAACCATCACTGTAACGGCGGCCATCAAGGATACGGCCTGTTTGTTCATCTACAATTTTCACCTGTCCATCCAGCACCACATACTCAACATCTTTATCAAACAAGGTATAGGCTTTCAGTAATTGCAATACAGTATGAATACGGTCAGCCTTAGCCGAATACTCAGTTAAAAAGCCTTCTTTTCTTTGTAATTTGAGTTCAGCGGGTTCTTCACTTTTATCAATGGCAGCAAGCGAAGTGCTGATGTCGGGCAATACAAAAAAGTTGGGGTCTTCATTGTCTTTGGTAATCATCCCAAGGCCTTTATCTGTTAAATCAACTGAGTTGCTTTTTTCATCAATATGAAACAGCAAACCTTCATCCACTTTGGGCATTTCTTTTTGCTGATCAGCCAGATAATAATTTTCAGCTTTCTGCAATTTTACTTTAATACCGGGTTCACTTAAGTATTTAATCAATGGCCCATACTTGGGCAAACCTCTCCATGCACGCATTAAAGCAAGTCCGCCTGTTTTGGGATCATCATCACCTTCCGCAATTGCTTTTTTGGCTTCATTTAAATACTGTTGAACCAATCTTTTTTGAGCATCAACCAGTTTTTCAATACGTGGCTTAATGGTAAAGAACTGTTGTTCATTACTGCCTGTGCTCACGGGGCCTGCAATAATCAATGGTGTACGGGCTTCATCAATCAAAATACTATCCACCTCATCCACCATGGCAAAGTGCAGTTTGCGTTGTACTTTTTCCGCAGCATTCACCACCATGTTATCACGCAGGTAATCAAAACCAAATTCATTATTGGTTCCGTAAACGATATCAGCAAAATAGGCTTTGCGTCTTTCTTCACTGTTGGGCTGATGTTTATCAATACAATCAACAGTCAATCCCAAAAATTCAAACAAAGTTCCGTTCCATTCACTGTCACGGCGTGCTAAGTAGTCATTCACTGTTACAAGATGCACACCTTCGCCGGGCAATGCATTTAAGTAAGCAGGTAAGGTAGAAACCAAGGTTTTACCTTCACCCGTTGCCATTTCAGAAATTTTTCCCTGATGCAATACAGTACCACCAATCAACTGTACATCATAATGCACCATATTCCAGGTAACTTCACTGCCACCGGCCAGCCAAGATTTTTTATAAAAAACCTGATCACCTTCAATGCGCATGTGCGGACGTTTCACTACCAAATCACGGTCGTGTTGTGTGGCAGTAGCCTGCAACTCTTCATTAGTAGTAAAACGACGTGAAGCTTCTTTTACAACAGCAAATGCTTCCGGATGTATTTCGTTGAGTACTTCTTCAATCTGCTGGTCACGCTCTTTACGTTTTTTATCAATGGCCTGGTAAATTTCATCACGCTCATTAATTTGCTCAGGCGGTAAACCCTCAGCACGTGCGTTCATCTCAGCAATTTCAGCATCAATAGCACTCAGGTGTTGTTTAATACGAGTACGAAACTCCTGTGTTTTACCACGCAGTTCATCATTACTTAAACTTTGATATTGTTGAAAATACTGATTGATTTTTTCAACGATAGGAGAGAGTTTCTGTACATCTTTTTCACTTTTGCTTCCGCCAAAAAGCTTTGTAATAAATCCTAACATAAAATGAGTTTATATGCGGTTGTTCGTTTTTAAAGTTTTTGTCTGTCAAATACAATGCAACAAATTTTTTATAGCCAATTTGACAGGGGGCACAAAGTTAATGCTTTCGTTAGTGCCATCCTGCCTTCTGCGTAATTTGAAATTTTGATTTTCAGGTTATCAGCCTGTTTGCTTATGGCGGCGTTTTGCCTTCGAATCATCCAGTGAATGATTCGCACCCGTTATCGTTCCGTTTCCATAGCTGCATTGGTTTTAATTACGTGGCCCTCTAATCTTATCTTATTCTTTAAAATACCGGGCACCCTGTCAACCCAATCACAATAAACACTTAGCCTGCATCTTTACCCACCGGCAGGTATAGAGCACCGCCGTACAACCAATAGATTTGCCACTTATAAAAGCGGTTAAACTACCGGGCAATGTTTTTCGTTTTTATCCGTCCATATTTAACAAATTGTAAATCTGATTTTAAACGAAAAAATTCGTAATTCGCACTCAAATTGAATGTATGACAAAACTATACAACACCCTGCTGCTGCTTATCATTACATCTGCAGTTTACGCACAACCCAAAGGAATTACTGGAAGAGTTACTGACTCAACCGGTGATAAAGGTTTGGACAAAGCAACAGTTAAACTCATTGAACGGGCAAATCCTAAAGACACAACCCGCACCACTACCAATTCAAGTGGTGAATTTGAAATTCAAAAAGTACCCGGCTCCAATTACTTCTTAATTATTACCTATACAGGCTATCAACCTTTAGTGAAAGAATTTGCCAAGCCCAGTGCAGGTGTAGCGTTTATTGATTTGGGTGATTTGGTGTTAAAAGCTGATTATAAATCGCTTGGTGAAATCATTATAGAGGCACCTGCGGTAGTAATTAAGGAAGATACCGTGGAGTATAATGCAACTCAATTTAAAACCAAACCCAATGCTACAACTGAAGATCTTCTAAAAAAGCTGCCCGGTGTTCAGGTTGACAGAAACGGTAATGTAACAGCACAAGGCAAGCAGGTAACACGTGTGAAAGTGAACGGCAAAGACTTTTTTACCGGCGACCCCAAAACTGCTACCCGTGAGATACCTGCAGAAATGATCGATAAAGTTCAGGTGGTAGATGATTATGGTGATCAAAGTGCCATGAGCGGCATACGTGATGGTGAACCGGAGAAAGTGATAAACCTGCAATTAAAAAAAGACAGAAATAAAGGTGTATTTGGCAGGGTGCAGGCAGCAGCAGGTACCAGTGAACGATACAATACGGGTATGAACCTGAACTATTTCAATAATAAAAAACAGCTTTCCTTAATAACAAATTCAAATAATGTAAATCAATCATCTTTCAGCCGTGGTGATTTGGGAGGTTTTGGCGGCGGCAATTTTGGTGGCGGAGGTGGTGGCAGACCGGGCGGCGGTATGCAGGTAATGATTGGCGGCGGCGGTCAGGGTGGAGGTAATAATGACGGACAAAACCAGGATGGTATTACCCGAACCAATTCCATTGGTACCAACTTCAGAAGTGATTATGGTAAACGTAATTCGTTTTATGGCAGTTATACTTATTCTAACCGAAGTACGGCTTTAGAACAATTTCAATCACAGTTTAACGTACTCAATTCCTCTGATTTTGTAACCAATCAATCAAGTGTTAACCGTCAGGCCACGCATCGTGCGTTTGCTAATTGGGAACTATGGATTGACAGCTTTAACTATTTGAAGATCAGTCCAAATGTTTCGGTACAAAACACCAGAAACATACTCGGCAATACACTGAACGTTTTTAATTCAGGTAAAACACAAATATCCGGCGGTGGTAACAATGATACAACCATTTCAGACAGGCCCAGTATACGTACAAGTGTACTGTACAATCACCGGTTTAAACGAAGAGGCAGAAATTTGAGTGTGAATACTGATGTGGGATGGTCAGAAACTGATCAGGAGCAGGCAAGATTAAACATTATTCAACCCTATTCTAATGGAACAGGTTTAACACCACAAAACACATTACAACTCATTACACAATTCAACAAAGGCTTTAATGTTAATTCACGCATCGTTTATTCAGAACCGCTATCAAAAGAGCGCCTGCTGGATTTGAGCTATAATTTCAATCACAACTTTACCTCCAGTGATCGTAAAACATTTCAGAAGGATTTTAATACAGGACAATTTAATTTTCTGGATCCATTGAGTAATGCTTTTGAAAATGATTTTAACTTCAATCGTTTTGGCGCTACCATCCGCACTATTAAGAAAAAGTATAATTACTCTATAGGTGTGTTATTACAACCGGTAACACTAAAGGGTTTTAATGTAACAAAAGATACGGCGTTAAGACCTGTGAATAATTTCAACTGGTTTCCTGTAGCTCGCTTTACTTATAATTTCAGCCGTACTAAGTCATTCAACTTTAATTATAACGGTAGTGCACAGCAGCCGTCATTGAATCAGTTGCAGCCTGTGCTGGACAGTTCTAACCGTCAGTTTCAAACAGAGGGTAATCCTAATTTGAAACCCAGTGTTAATCATACCATCAACTTTAATTATAACAATTTCAACTTCAGTAAGGGTACTGTGTTCTTTACCAATCTGTCTTTAACCACCATTCGGGATTTGATTGTAAATAATAACATTGCCATCCCGTTTGGTCAGCGTACAAAACCTGAAAACGTAGATGGTTTTTATAATGCCAATTTCTTTTATACCTACAGCAAACCCTGGAAAAACAGAAAGTATGTGCTGAGCCTTAACGGTACGGCAAATTTTACAAATTCACCCGTGTTGCTTAACAGTGTAAAAGGTAAAAGTGAAAACTGGTTACTGATGCAGGGTTTTGATTTTACGTTTAATGCCAAGGAATGGCTGGAGTTGAGTGCCGGTGCCCGCTACAATGTAAACAAAGCAGCATTTAGTCAAAACCCGGCACAAAATTTAAATCAAAGTACCTGGACGCTGAGCAATGATGTGCGTATTGATTTTCCCAAAGGATGGATTATGCGATGGGAATTTGATTATACAATCAATCAGGGATTAGCTGATGGTGTTGCAAGAAACATCGCCCTGTTGAATGGTTCACTGGAAAAGGAATTGTTCAAGAAAAAGAATGCCACACTTCGCCTTCAGGCATTTGACATCTTTAATCAAAATATCAATGTAAACCGTAGTGTGAGTGCCAATTTTATTACAGATTCAAGAGTCAACCGATTGGCCCAGTATTTTATGGTGGGATTTGTATATCGTCTCAACCGGTTTAAAGGGCAACAACCGCAGCAAAACAATTTCAGAAGGGTGGAGCGAGTTGTTGAGTAATAATAACGGATTCAAAGTAACGGTGTTTGTACATGAGTCTTTGCAGGCCATGGCAAACACCTTTTTTTGTTTGTTGCTGAATAGAGTTAATTCACTCAAGGGCCGGGCGATAGAAGCGGTTATGCCGCTCCATGCGGCATTTGAGCGAGTAGCGCCGAAATAGCTCCTTACAACAATGTAGCCCACAGCCCCAAGCCTTTTCCACATTTTCCATTTCCGCTTATCTTTTTAAACCCGATTCCTTTACCTTTGCCGCCTGAAAAACAGGGCGAATAGCCTCAATTTTCAAACCAGCCTGCGGTTGGCAGGTCTCAAATTTTCAAATCAGTTATGCCCGGTCAATTAAAAGAAGTTCGTAACAGAATCAAGAGTGTACAAAGCACACAGCAAATTACCAAAGCCATGAAAATGGTGAGCGCTGCCAAACTGCGTAAAGCACAGGATGCCATTATTCAAATGCGTCCTTATGCTCAAAAACTGCAGGAAATGCTCAGCAATATTGTGAGCAATAGTGATGGTGATGTGAGTATGAAACTGGCGGCTGAGCGTGCCGTAAATAAAGTATTGATTATCCTTGTTACCAGCGACCGTGGTTTGTGCGGCGGTTACAATGCCAATCTGGTAAAGCTGGCTAAAGCTACTGTGCTTGAAAACTATGCTGAGCAAAACCGCAAGGGCAACGTAACTGTGTGGGGCATTGGTAAAAAAGGATTGGAAGCGATGGAGCGTGCAGGCTATAAAACAAATGCTGATTACAGAGATACATTCCTGCACCTGAGCTTTGAAAATGTACAACAGGCAAGTGCAGCTGCTATGAAAGCGTTTGAAGCCGGTGAATTTGATGTGGTGGAGATTGTATACAGTCAATTTAAAAATGCTGCTACACAAATATTTAAAGCGGAGCGTTTTTTACCTATTCCCAAAGCACAACCTTCTGCATCAAAGAATCAGGCAAAATCAGATTTTATTTTTGAACCTGCCAAAGAAGCATTGATTGCTGAATTAATGCCAAAAATCCTCAATACACAACTATACAAAGCGGTACTGGATGCCAATGCCAGTGAGCATGGTGCCCGTATGACGGCAATGGATAAGGCTACAGAAAATGCACAGGAACTGCTTAAATCATTAAAGATTAGCTACAACCGTGCACGTCAGGCTGCTATTACTACTGAGTTAACAGAAATTGTGAGTGGTGCAGCTGCATTGAACAACTAAACGTTTAATGGTTTAAAGGTTTAAAGGTTGTGGCTTTTTTGTAAACCTTTGAACTTTTGAACCCTTCAACCTTTAAACGATACAAATGGAACTTAGCGTTATCATCCCGCATATTGAAGTTTTAATTTTTGCTGCCGACCGTCCGCTCACAACACTCGAGCTTACGGATATGGTAAACAATGCACTGGGTTTTATTGAAGACCGTGCCAGTCTTGACCAAACGGAAGCAGCTATTAAAGCCATTCGTGAAAAATATGCCGGTGAGTTTTATCCATTTGAAGTGCGTGAAACAGGAGGTGGCTGGCAATTTCTTACTAAAAGGGATTATTACAAAACAGTAGCGCAAATCAATGGTGATAAGTTTTTGAAACGGTTGAGCACTGCAACATTGGAAACACTTGCCATCATAGCCTATAAGCAACCCATTACCAAAGGCGAAATTGAAAGCATACGAGGTGTAAACTGTGATTACACCGTACAGAAATTATTAGAAAAGGAATTAGTAGTCATTACAGGACGTAATGAAAAAATGCCCGGCCAGCCATTGGTTTATGCCACTTCCAGAACCTTTATGGATTATTTTGGCATCAACTCTACGGATGATTTGCCACGGATTAAAGAAATCATTTCATCTGAATTAATCAGTCCCACCGGTGTACAGAGAGATGAACTGCATGTGCCCGGTGAAGAAGAACAATTGCTGGAAACAGAAGCGCTGCTTGCTGTAACGGAGAATGGTGATTTGATTGAGCAAACGGACGCAGCAGAAGAAACCGCAAGTGTTGAAGATAGTAATGCAGGTGATGAAGAACTGGCTGATGAAACTGATGCAGCAGGTGAAGAAGAAACCGCACCTGATGAAACCGCAAATGAAGCACAGGATACAGATGAAGCTTCAGTACAAGGTGATGAACCACAAGCATAATGCGTTTTTTATTTGTTGTACTTTTTATTCCCGCTTTTTTACAGGCACAGATGCAGCAAACTGATACATCATTGCTCGTTGCATCGCAGCAATTATTGCTGGCTGCTAAAACAGGTGAGTCTGTTGATAGTTTTATTCAATTTTTTGATACCATCTCCTTTGTACTGTTGCAACAGCAGCTTTCAACCGATGCAAAGGCCAAAGCCTTTTGGCTCAACATCTATAATGCGTACACACAGGTATTGCTGCAAAAAAATCCGGAAGCATACAAAAACAGAAATAACTTTTTCAGAAACAAACAAATCAACATTGCAGGTAAAAAGTTAAGCCTTGATTTTATTGAGCATCATATCATAAGGTGTGGTGAGTGGAAATGGGGATTGGGTTATATTCAATATCCTTTCCCATCCAAACTGGCAAAAGAACTAAGTCTTTCATGCAAAGATTATCGCATCCATTTCGCATTAAACTGCGGGGCAAAAAGTTGTCCGCCCATTGCCTTTTATAATGATGCCAATCTGGATGAACAGTTGAATCTTGCTGAGAAAGCATTTGTAAAAAATGATGCAGTATATAATGCAGAAAAGAATGTAGCTGAAATAAGTAAAATCTTCAGTTGGTTTCGGGGCGATTTTGGTGGAAAAAAAAGAATACGTAAGTTATTGGTTTATCACAACATCATACCGGGTGATACTAAAGTAAAACTAAAGTTCAAAAAATATGACTGGGCTTTGCTGTTGAAGGCGTTTTGATATAGCCGTCTGACGCCCTCGTATGACGGCGTTAGTAATAAATTGCTTGTGTGTTTAATCTAATCCCTTTAGACGAGGCGTTCACTGCCATTTGTTTGCAATCGCAAACGTATCTTCGCACACTATGCAAGCTTCATTACCCAACGAACAATTTTTAGAAATCGCAAAAGCGTTTGGTACACCCGTTTACATTTATCATGCGGAGAAAATACAAACGCAGTATGAAAAACTTGTAAGTGCATTTTCACTACTGGATACAAAAATCTTTTACGCCTGTAAGGCATTGACCAATATCAATATTCTCAAACACATCAAAAGCATCGGCTGTAATATTGATTGCAGCAGCATCAATGAAGTGAAGCTGGCATTGCACGCCGGTTTTGAACCTGCAACTATTTTATACACCAGCAATGGTATTGCTTTTGATGAAATTGAAGAAGCCGTTGCAGCAGGTGTGAATGTAAATATTGACAGTCTCAGCAATCTGGAGAAATTTGGCAGGAAGTATGGACATAGTTATCCGGTAGGCATCCGCATCCGTCCGAATATTATGGCTGGGGGTAATCTTAAAATTTCAACCGGTCACAGCAAAAGTAAATTCGGTATTCCTGTTGAGCAGATTGATGAGTTGAAAAAAATCGTAACAGATAACAACATTCATATACGCACATTGCATTTGCACACAGGAAGTGAAATAAAGGATGTGCATGTATTTATCAAAGGAATAGAAGTGTTGTTTGAACTGATGCCGCATTTTCCGGAGCTGGAAGTACTGGATCTGGGGGGTGGTTTTAAAGTACCGTATCATCCTGATGAAAATGAAATTGATGTAGTGGCCATTGGTGCGGGTTTGAAAAAAGCATTTGATGAACATCCTGCGGCAGATCACAAAAAATTACAGGTATGGTTTGAGCCCGGTAAATTTCTGGTATGTGAAGCAGGTTATTTACTCACGCAGGTAAATGTACTCAAACAAAATAACGGCGTAACCATTGCAGGAGTAAACAGCGGATTAAATCATCTCATTCGCCCGATGATGTATGATGCGTATCATCACATCAGTAATGTTTCAAATCCAAATGGTGAAGAAAAGCAGTACATGGTTACAGGTTATATCTGTGAAACGGATACGTTTGCAACTGATCGTTTGCTCAATGAAGTAAGAGAAGGTGATTATTTACTCTTTCACAACGCCGGTGCTTATGGTTTTGAAATGAGCAGTAATTATAACTCCCGCTATAAACCTGCAGAAGTAATGGTAACAGATAGTAAAGCACTATTGATAAGAAAGCGAGAGCAGTGGGAAGATTTATTAAAGCATCAAATTGAGCGTTGAAAATAAAACGCTCAATTTGATGCTTTATTATTTTGAAAATAGGTTCTCCTATTTCGATACAAATATCAGTCCTACTTCAGTAAGTTTTAACCCGTTTACATACGCATATGTGCCTGCAGCCCGGGTGATGGTAATGATGATTTGTCCCAGTGCATTTGGTTGTACATTGATAAACCGGGCAGCGTTATTAAAGTTACTTGCCGTATTAATGTCTATAATAACTCCATTAACGGTAAACCTTGTTATGTTTCCGGTATTTCTGCGGGAGGCATAGATTTCCAGATCGTAAAGTGTGCCGTCAGTTTTTAGATTACTGAATGTAAGTGTATGCGCCCCTGTAGAGCTGAGCATGGCATAGCGTCCAACCTCCGGCGGACACATAGTAGTAAGATAAGGCGTGCCATTATCTGTAACACCAAGTGCGATGCTGGAAGTAATGGTAACAGGTGAATTAGTACCGTCAGAATATTTCAATTGTTGTGAAATACGATTGGCAACAATGTTCCAGTTATTCCATTGCGTGTTATTAAACGGATTTGAACCACCAAAAATATTCACGTTTATAACTTTACCATTTCCACCACTTGGTGCATTAACCGTTACCTGTACAGTATCCCGGCTCACGCCGCCATTAAGCGCAAGTTCATATAAATACGTACCCGCTGTTATGAAACCTGTAACCGTTGTAGTAACAGCGGCAGGGTTTGTAATACTTGTTGTACCGGGTCCGCTTAGTTGCCTCCATAAAAATGAAAGGCCACCTTCTGAAGCTGTTCCGTTTAAGGTTATTGAAGAGGCGGGGAGCTGTAATAGTTGATCAGCACCGGCATTGGCTGTTATTCCGGGCTCCGGACGCACAGTAATCTGTACGGTATCGGTTGCCGATTGTTCATGTGTGTCTGTTACGCTTACCTGAAAGATATGAGTGCCCGCAGTTAATCCGGTAATAGCAGTATTGGATGCGTTAGGTGTTGTAATAACAGCAGATGATGTGGCCCAGGTTTCAAAAATATTTCTTGCAATTACAGAATTAAACAGCACTCTGTGTCCTGTAT
>CAYPBV010000046.1:0-12356 GCA_964409025.1 uncultured Chitinophagaceae bacterium
TCGCCAATGATTGTATCATTATATACCATTACCGCTCCCACCATAGGGTTAGGCGCTGTATAACCTGCACCTTGCCGGGCAAGTTGTATACAGCGGAGCATGTATTGTTCATCTTTTGTCATTGCAGCCTGCAAATGTAAAGGTTTCAGGGCAAGCCATTAGCTTTGCATACATGCTTTGGAAAGAACGATACCCATTACTCATTCAATCACTCAGATCAATTTATAGTGAAGGAGAAGCTATTGCTGTTGCCAAACTGGTAATGGAGCGTTTAACCAATTACAATTACCGGGCAAAAGAACATGAAATCATTCCTACTAAAGATGAAGAGCAAATTGAATTTTACCTGCAGCAGTTACTTGCCCATCGTCCGGTGCAATATGTACTCGACGAAGCGTGGTTTTACAATTTAAAATTTGAAGTAAATGAAAGTGTACTTATTCCAAGACCAGAGACAGAAGAGTTGGTAGATTTAATTATACGTGAAGTAAGAGATAAGAAGTATGATGAAAGAAACGAGGCAACTTCTTACATCGTACCTCGTACTTCATTCTTAGATATTGGCACCGGCAGTGGCTGCATCCCCGTTTCGATTAAAAAAAATATCCCGAGTGCTGATGTAAGTGCTGCGGATGTGTGCAGCGAAGCCCTTCATACAGCCATGAGCAATGCTGTAATGCATGAAACTGAAATCCATTTTCACCTGCTTGATTTTTTGGATGAAAGTAAGTGGAATGAACTGGGCAAGTATGATATCATCATCAGCAATCCTCCCTATATCAAAAGCATTGAAAGCAATACAATGAGTGTACATGTGCTGGATTATGAGCCACACAAAGCATTATTTGTACCGGATAATGATGCATTGCTATTTTATAAAAAGATTGCAGCATTTGCAAAAACGCATTTAAACCCCGGAGGCAAAGTGTATGTTGAAATCAATCAGCAATTGGGAAAAGAAACAGCAGATGTATTTACACAAAATGGCTTGAAAGATGTACAATTACTGAAAGATATGAGTGGCAATGAAAGGTTTGTTACCTGCAGCTTGTAGAACACTTGTACCAATAGTCTGAGCAATCTTTTTTTCACTTCATTTACGGACTTACAAAGTTCAATCCCACACTAAAGTAAAAAGGATTGGTTAATGTAATCTTACTCCTGCTTCCAAAAACTCTATCATCTTCTCGTCCATTATACTTATCAACTACATCAAACCGCCAATTGTAACGATATCCAGCCTGAATATTCAGCCAAAAAAATCCTTTTAATTTCTTATCCCACATTAGCCGTGGTTTTAATTCGCCACGCTGAACGAACACCTGATTATCAGGATTGGGCAATTGCATAGAGTACTGATTACCCTCCAGCTCATACCCAATTTGCAATATATTAGAAGTAGAAAAATTACGGCGAACATGACCACGTGCCGGCAGCAGCAATTCCATTCCCCATTTATCATTGAACGTTTTATTCCACAAAACTACAGGCACATAAATAATTTGTCCGGCACGGTAGGTACGGGCCACGCCAAAGCCATACATGTTTTTTTCAGATTTTTTCCAACCGTAGATAGCTGTGGCACTTATGGTAATGGCTTTTGTATTGATATCTTCAAAGCCTTCAAACACACCATTTACATCTGCACTGGCCTGAAAGATTAAAAAGTTTTTTTCATTAAGCGGTTTAAAGATGGTGGTGTTAATTCCTGCTGTATGCATTCCGTTTGAAGTAAGGCTCTGTGTAAACGGGTGAGTAGATAAATTTTGTGAAACTTCAATATCAAAATTGCTTCGCATATAATTTGCTCCAACCTGCCAAATCAATTTTGTATTTGAAATAACCGGAATATTCACTTGAGCACGAAGGCCTGCTATACTATTTGCATTTCTTGTAATACGTCCATCGTTGGGTAGTATTTCAGGACCTGTGTACTTAAAAGCACCCTGGTATTCATAAGCCAAACTCACAATCCTGTTAGGCGTTTGATTTAACACCTTTTGTGTGGCATAACGTTTTACACCATCTGCATCACCAAACTTGCTGTAATCAAAATCATCAACAGCTGATGTATCTCTTACCTGAGCCGCAACTGTATTTGCAATAACAAAGAAAAATAAAGCAATCGTATATTTTATCATAAAAGATAGTTTGTACAAGTACAAAAATAGAGGGATGTGTATTTAATTGCGTAAAGAATTTATTGCAGCCAGGTAACGGTTTCCGGCTGCTCAATGGCATAGCGATTGATTAAGCTCCGCACAAACTGATACTCAGGATACTGCTGCAAATGTTCTTTTAAAACAGCTCCATCATTCACTTCTAAATCCACAGGTACATAGCCCATACCATAAAACCTGCCGTTTTCCATAAGTACACAGGCATCCATATTGTTAAAGTAAGAGCGCTCACGAATGGTAAAGCTGGGCAAAGTTTTAGTAAACTGTTCCAGCGCTTTGAGCACCCGTTCATTATAGGTATCAGGTCCTTCTTTTTGGTTACATACTCCACTGCAAAACGCATTGCTGCAGGTTTCGCTGTGAGAGCGATCAATAAAACAAAGCTTATGGCACAGTTCAAACTCTTTTGCCAGTCGTTTCAATTCACTCATACCCTCCATGCGGCTATAAAAAATTTGAGCTGCCTGAAGCGTTTTATGTTTCCTGTCCAATGCCAAACGCAAATACCCATTGGCATCTTCAAACAAATACAGTCCGTAACCTGCTTCAAAGCCCTTTATTGCCCTGTTAAATTTGGGCCACAGCCTTTTAATTTCTATTGTTTCAAGTACTGATGCCATCAACTCTGTGCCACATTGCTGATAGGAAATGCGATGAATATTTTTTAAGAATTCCTGCCGCTGTGGTCCGGGTTTATTACCGCTGAAATGGCTTACCACTCTCTTCCTCAGCATTTTAGCTTTGCCCACATATACTATCTTATCCTTTGCATCATGAAAATAATAGACCCCGGGAGTAAGTGGCAGGCTGTCAATTTGCTGGTGATCCAGATTCATAGGCAGCATTTGATCCCTGTTTTGCCGCTTCAGCATAGTAAAAAGATGGTTATTTACATCCTTTTTTATGAGGAGCTGTAAAAGTTGGGCTGTGGCAAAGGAATCCCCTCCTGCCCGGTGTCGGCTGGTAACCGGTATTTCAAAATGTTCACAAAGCTTGCCCAGGCTGTAAGAATGGAGTTTAGGCGCTACTTTTCGGGCATAACGTACCGTACAAAGCTTAGGGCAGTGGAGTTTGTACCCCACCCCTGCAAAATGGTGATGAAGAAAAGAAAAGTCGAAGTTAACATTATGAGCCACAAAGACTTTGCCCTGTAGCAAATCAAAAAGTTCAGGCGCAATTTGCTCAAAAGAAGGAGCCAATTGCACCATTTCATCAGTAATTCCGGTGAGTTTTTTGATAAAATGCGGGATGGATTGATGTGGATTTACGAGGGTTTCATAACGTTGAATAATATTTTCGCCGTCAGAAATAATTACTCCTATTTCGGTTATCCCGTTTTTAGAGGCATGTCCTCCTGTAGTTTCAATATCTGTTACCGCAAATAGCATATTTAATAAAATGTTTAAAAATCAAAGGTAAAATTTGCCCAATCTATAAAACAATGTATCTTTATGATACCCTATAATCGATTTTGTTGAACTGACATAGTTAATCCGATACCAGTTGAAGGCGCTATCCGTTCTTATGCGAAGTCCATTTTTTAACAACTAAAATGGTATCATATGTCAACAAATCAAACACAGTTAAGCGAAACTACTAAACAAGTATTGTTTGTGCTTCTGTTCTTTACAACCGTGGCTCTTGTAACTTATTTTTTCTTCAGTTAATTAAGGCCTATGTAATGAACTTTACTTTGTTTCCACCTTCGGGTGATCAGTAATTTATTCGCAAAAAAACAATTAAAGTCACTGTAAAAAGTGACTTTTTTATTTTTGCCCCATGCCACAAGATACAACAGATGTAAAAAATATTCTGGGTCTTCAATTACCAACAGATCCACGCTGGGTTGATTTAACCAAAATTTCTCTTGAAGCCATTTTAACAGATCATGCTTATTGTGAACAAAAAGCAGCATCTACCTGCATCTCACTCATTCAGCGTTACAGTTCGTATGAATTGGTTGTACATGAACTTGCTCCCATTGTAACCGAGGAATGGGGGCATTTTCGTGCTGTGCTGGCAGAATTGCAAAAACGTGGTATGCAACTGGGTAAACAGAGAAAAGATACCTATGTGAATGCCTTATTAAGCTTTCAAAAAAAAGGTGGACATGTAGATGATCGTTTTCTGGATGAACTTTTAACGATGGCATTAATTGAAGCCAGAAGCTGTGAACGTTTTAAACGATTGAGTGAAGGACTGGAAGATGCTTATTTGAGAAAGTTTTACCGAAAGTTTATGGAGAGCGAAGCAGGTCATTATACATTGTTTATAACCCTTGCGGAACATTATCTGCCTAAAATAAAAGTGCGTAAGCGCTGGAAAGAATGGCTGGAGTTTGAAAAAAGCTTGATGAATGAAATGGAACTGAGAGGTGACAGAATTCATTAAAAAACCTCTGTATGGTTATACAGAGGCAAGGTACTGTTCCAGTTTTCGTATGAAGGGGTAAAAATTAGTTTAGCTTTTACGGTCTCTTCTGTTCTCTTTACGATCACGGCGGTTTTCTTTACGGTCACGTTTGTCTTCACGGCGGTCTCTCACATCTTCCCTTTTATCACGGCGATCTTCAATTCTATCCCTGCGGCCTCCATTGTACTGTGCATCTCTTTTATCCTCTCTTTTATCACGCACATCTTCTCTGCGGTCACGTCGGTTTTCTTTACGATCACGAACATTTTCTCTGCGATCAATTTTGTTTTCCATACGATCAGCTTTTTTACGTGTTGTTTGCGCACCAGCGTGGGATGCAGCAAGGGTAATCGTTAAGGTAAATAAGGTAAATACAACTAATTTCTTCATGGTATTAAATTTTAATTGAATAATAGACAAGCGGTAAATCTTAAGGTTTAATGATCATAAAAAAAAATTACATTCACACTTTAATGATTGATTATGAATAGAAAACGCTTTCTGCAATTAACCGGACTTACCGGTTTAGTATGGAATACAAAGAGCTTTGCAGATACGCAAGCAGTAAATAAACCCGTTGTTATTTCTACATGGGCACCCAATGTTAAAGCCAATAAAGCAGCCTGGGATATCTTAAGTAAAGGGGGCGCAGCATTAGATGCCGTTGAAGCCGGTGTTATGATTCCTGAAGCCGACCCAACTGATAACAGTGTAGGTTACGGCGGATTACCTGACAGGGATGGAAAGGTAACTTTGGACGCCTGCATAATGAATCATTTGGGGCAATGTGGAAGCGTCCTTTATCTGGAGCACATTATGCATCCCATTAAAGTGGCAAGACTTGTGATGGAGCAAACACCGCATGTACAACTTGCCGGCGATGGTGCATTAAAATTTGCACTGAGCAAAGGATTCAAGAAACAAAACTTACTCACGCCTCAAAGTGAAAAAGCGTGGAAGCAATGGCTCAAAACCTCACAATATGACCCTAACCGAAGTGTAAAAGAACTGGAAGAAAAGATAAAACGGGAACAACAAAAAAATGAACCATGGCCTGTGGCATCACTTAATCATGATACTATCGGCATGCTGGCACTGGATGCAAATGGCAATTTAAGCGGTGCCTGTACCACCAGTGGCATGGCGTTTAAAATGCGTGGACGTATTGGTGATTCACCCATCATTGGCGCCGGTTTATTTGTAGATAATGAAGTGGGTGCAGCTACAGCTACCGGACTAGGAGAAGAAATTGTAAAAATTTGCGGTGCACATGTAATTGTGGAAATGATGCGAAATGGAACTTCGCCTGAAGATGCCTGTAAGGAAGCTGTAAGACGAGTTATAAAAAACAATGGTGACAAGACAAATACCATACAAACAGGGTTTATTGCCATTAACAAAAAAGGAGAATACGGTGGCTATTCTGTAGGTAATAATTTTACGATGGCCATCCGTCACTCACAGTTAGAAACATCGGTTGAAACAAAAAGCTGGTTTTGATTTGTTCGCAATCAGTTAAATGGGTTGACAGTGCTCTCCCTTTATCAACCTTATTAACTTTATTAAACTTATAATGTTATCAACTTTAACCGCATCATGAACTATAAACTTGAAGTCATTGCTTTTACAATTGAAAGCTGTAAACTAATAGAGCATACAGGTGCACAAAGAATTGAACTTTGTGATAATGCCGGTGAAGGTGGCACAACTCCCTCCTATGGTTTTTTAAAACAGGCAAGAGAAACTGTAAGCATTGATTTATACCCGATGATTCGACCACGTGGTGGTGATTTTTTGTATAGTAATGATGAATTTGAAATCATGAAGAAAGATGTGAAGTTGTGCAAAGAAATTGGTTGCGAGGGTGTGGTTATTGGTATACTTAATGAAGATGGCACAGTTGACAAAAAACGAACTGCTCAATTAATTGAGCTTGCTTATCCGCTGGGTGTAACCTTTCACCGGGCTTTTGACAGAGTACGTGATGGATTTGAAGCACTGGACACTTTGATAAACATTGGATGTGAACGAATACTAACATCCGGATTGCGGTCCAATGTTACAGAAGGCATTGAAGTACTCACTCAATTAGTAAACACAGCTGACGATCGTATCATCATAATGCCCGGCAGCGGTGTGCGTAGTAATAATATTGCACAACTGGCCAAACAAACAGGCGCTACAGAATTTCACACCTCTGCAAGAACTACCACTGCTTCAATGATGAATTATATAAACAGCGCCATGAATGAAGATTTAAAATCAGTTATTGCTGATGAAGAAGAAGTGAGTAAAACATTGGAGGAATTGCGTGCGATAGTTAATTAGTCTTAGGTTTGAGCCGATAGCCTTCAGTATATAGTGATTAATATTTTTCCTTTACTCTTTTTCTCCTTCAAACTCCCGGCCATGCATTTAAAATCTGAAATACTAAAAGAACATTCCAAAGCACAAACGCAGAAGATCGTTAACTGGGTAGGAAGTTCTCAAGAACGATTTGATGAACTAGTAACCTTATTTTTGGGTAATGAATACAGAGTAACACAAAGAGCCGCATGGCCTTTAGCTTTTATTGCTATCGAATACCCGCAACTTGCAAAAAAACATTTGACAGTATTTGTTCAATTGCTGGGTAATGAAACAGTGCACAAAGCAGTAAGACGGAATATTGTTCGGTTATTACAGTTTATAGAAATTCCAAAAAAACTGCACGGTACAATTATGAATCATTGTTTTGAATTTATTGCTGATGTACATGAAACAGCCGCCATCAAAGCCTTTTCCTTAACCATTTTGCAAAACCTGAGCAAACAATACCCTGAAATAAAACAGGAACTAAAAACAATTATTGAGGAACGATGGGCCTATGAAACACCTGCTTTTCATGTGCGGGCAAGAAGACTGCTTAAAGATTGATATACTCATCAAGCCATTTTGTCCACGCTTCTTCTTTCGCCTCTACTCTTTTCAACAATTCCAATTGATTGATGGCACGGTTATAATTATGCAGCTCGTAGTTGGCTCCGTAATACACATCATCATTCAAAAAATCAGTAATAAAGCGCAGGCTTTGCATAAAGATCATTAACTTACCTGCAAGTACAAAATCTTTCTTTTCCTGAACAGTTAATTCATCCTGCATCGCTTCAACATAGCCCTTAACAATGGAATAGAAAAAAGCATCACGAACTGTAATTTCAGAAAAGTCTGTATCTTCTTCTTTAACAGGGCTCAAATACGTACGCATCATATCACCTGCATCACTGAAAAAATAACCGGGCATGATGGTATCTAAATCAATTACACAAATAGCTTTATCCTTCTCATCAAATAAAACATTGCTGATTTTGGTATCATGATGCATCACCCGTTGTTTCCATGAGCCATCAGCAATACGTTTATTAAAAAGTGCTACAAGTGATGTCCGTTTTTTGAGCTCATTGATAACAGTTGCTGAAAGCTCTTTTCTTTGTTCTCTGCCGTTTTGGATTGCTTCTTCAAATTGCTGTACCCGAAAGTTTAAGTCATGAAAATGCGGAATGGTAATTTGTAATTGACGCACATCAAACGCATGAAGCTTTTTTGCAAATAAGCCAAATTGCCTGGCTGCTTCATAAGCCTGCTCTTCACTAGTAACAACGTCAATAGTTTTACTGTTGTTCACAAATGGAAAAATTCGCCAATAGCTTCCATCTCCGGCTTCAATCATTGCTGCACCATTAACTGCAATAAGTGGTTGTACAAACAAATATTCGGGAGCATATTGATGCAAATGTTTACTTATTGCATTTATATTATGAGCAATCGCCTGCGGATTTTGAAATACATAGGTATTGATTTTTTGTATTACAAATTTTCCATCACCACTTTGCACAAGAAATGTATAATTGATTAAGCCATTACCCAATGAATCAACAACACCTTCTTTTAATTGGTAAAGTTTAAGAATTTCATTAACAGACATGCTTCAAAATAAGAAAATTGCTGATGCAGCCTTTATCTTTTTTCTTTCCTGTAAAATTCTTTAAAAATCAACCGGAGATTTTGGTCATAAGTGATATAGTTGTACAACCAGTTTACAAACACAAAGAACCTGTTTTTCACACCCAGTATCAGCATCAAATGCAAACCCATCCATACCAGCCAGGCAAAGAATCCTCCGAAATGTAACTTGGGTTTAGGCACATCAACCACGGCAAGGTTTCTACCCACCGTTGCCATGGCACCTTTATCTCTGTAAACAAAGGCTTTTAAATCATTTCGATTATTGCTGATGTGTTTCAAATTTTCAACCAACAAATCTGCCTGTTGTATAGCAGCAGGTGCTACCTGCGGATGGCCATGATATATTCCTTCTTCCATATAAGCAATATCACCAATGGCAAATACATCATTCATACCTAGTACCCTGTTGCATTTATCCACCTTTATACGATTACCTTTAGCTATTAATGATTGATTAATGCCTTCAGGAATATTTCCTTTAATACCTGCTGCCCAAATGACTAATGAGGATGCAATTTGGCGGCCGTCTTTTAAAAAAACAGTCTTGCCATCATAATCATCCATTAATGTTTCAGTAAGAACAGTTACACCAAGTTTTTTTAAATAAGCTTCACTTTGTTTGCTGCTGGCTTCACTCATAGCGCCCAGTGTTTTAGCCGTTCCTTCCAGCAGATAAATATTCATTTTTGAAAAATCAAGTTCAGGATAATCTTTGGGCAAAACATAATTTTTCATTTCAGCAACAGCATCGCTCAGTTCTACACCGGTAGGACCGCCGCCTACCACTACAACATTCATCAATCGCTGTAATTCTTCATCAGTAGAAGCATGCAATGCATCTTCAAAATTATGAATGAGTTTATGCCTCAATTGCAATGCTTCAACTGTTGACTTCATGGGAAAAGCATGTAGCTCCAGATTGGCATTATTAAAAAAATTAGTAGTAGCACCCATAGCAATTACCAGTACATCATACCCATAATCACCTTCTGATGTTTTCACAAGTTTGGCAGATGTATCAACACCTTCAATCTCTGCCATCCTGAAACGTATATTTTTGGTCTTATGAAATACTTTACGCAGCGGAAAAGAAATATTGCTTGCATCTAACCCCGCAGTAGCTACCTGGTAAAAGAGAGGTTGAAACTGATGATAATTGAACCTGTCAATAAGTGTAATATCAAAACCTTTCTTATTGCTGAGTTTTCGGGCTAAGCGCAGACCACCAAAACCGCCTCCAAGTATGATGAGTTTCATGATGCAATTATTTGACGATGCAAATTTACGAAGTTTTCAATATTTTTTGAAAATATTGGATGTTTTTATTTTGACATGAAAAACCCGGTCTTCACCGGGTCAAATTTTTGTTTATTTCCTTAATACACCATCCGCACCTTTATCGTCTCTTTCACTTCCTTTAAAAGCTGCACTGCTTTTTTTGAAAGTGCCTTGTCCACATCCAGCACCACATATCCAATCTGTTCATTGGTTTTTAAATATTGACCAAGAATGTTGATTTCATGTTTGCTCAATTGTGTATTTATTTGGCTGAGTACACCGGGTACATTTCTGTGAATATGCAAAATTCGATGCGTTCCCTCCTGCTGTGGTAAAGCCAGTTCAGGTACCGTATGTGAACCAATAGTTACACCACGTTCTAAATAATGTACGAGTTTATTGCTCACATCTTCGCCAATATTTTCCTGTGCCTCTTCTGTACTGCCGCCAATGTGGGGCGTAAGAATTACATTCGGCAAATCCTGCAGCGGCGTTTGAAAACGATCACCGTTCTTTTCCGGCTCCCATGGAAAAACATCTATAGCTGCACCGCTGATGACCCCATCAATCAATGCTTTGCGCAGCACTTCTAAATCCACTACTTCACCACGGGCATAGTTGAGCAAAATGGATCCTTTCTTAAAAAATTTAATGGTGTTTTTGTTGATGAGATTTTTCGTTTGAGCTGTTTCTGGCACATGCAATGTAACTACATCACTTTGCTGTAACAAATCTTTGAGGTGTTTTACCTGTAGTGCATTTCCCAGCGGCAATTTGGTCACCACATCAAAATAGAGCACTTTCATGCCCAGTGATTCTGCCAGCACACTCACCTGGCTGCCGATATTTCCATAACCCACAATACCCAGCGTTTTACCACGCAGTTCATAACTCCCCTTTGCTTCCTTCATCCAGATGCCTTCATGGGCTGCTTTATTCTTATCAACAATTCGGCGAATAAGTATGATGCTTAAGCCTATCACTAACTCTGCCACACTTCGTGTATTACTGTATGGCGCATTAAACACCACCACTCCTTTTGAAGTGGCTGCTTTCAAATTCACCTGATTTACACCTATGCAAAAACAGCCAATAGCCTGCAGTTTATCTGCAGCATCCAAAACTTTTTGTGTGATTTGTGTTTTGGAACGTATGCCCAGTAAATGTACATTTTTGATTTCCTGAATAAGTTCTGCTTCACTTAAAGCACCGCCTAACTTTTTTACACTTACATAGCCGCTTTCTTTTATGTGTGCTACTGCCTTTTCACTGATGTTTTCCAGTAACAGGATATTGATCTTTTCTTTGGGATAACTGGTTGATTTTTTTTCTGCCATTGTTGATTGTTTGCTTATTTTGCATTGCAAATATACTTGTACCGTTATCAAATAGAAAAACCAATGCTGCGGAAACTCGTTTGGATAATTTTTGCGTGCACATTATTCGCCTGCAGTTCCGGTAATACTGCAAAAAAACCGGAAGAGGATTCCCTTCATTACTACCCCACCACACCCCGGGTAATCAGTAAATCACAGTTCAGGGAATTGTTCAGAAAAATAAAACTCTTTTACGATACCTCTTTAATACAAACAGGTTTTAACGGAGGGTTTCTTGTTGCAAAGGGAGGAACCGTTATTTATGAAGCATATAATGGCACAGCACATTTGAAAGGCACAGACAGTATCAGCAAAAACACATCATTTCACATAGCATCTACAAGTAAAACATTTACAGCATCCGCCATTTTATATTTAATTGAAAAAGGAATGCTTGGTTTAAACGACAGTATCCAAAAATTCTTTCCATCTTTTCCATATAAAAACATTTCCGTAAAAACATTGCTATGCCAACGCAGCGGCCTGCCCAATTATATGAATGCAATGGAAGAATCAGGATGGGATAGAAAAAAAATTGCATCAAATACCGATGTGCTCAACTTTTTCATCAGTAATCAGCCGAAATTATTATACCCATCAGGTACAAGGTTTCATTATTCCAATACCAACTTTGTGCTGCTGGCATTAATCATTGAAAAAGTAAGCGGCAAAACGTATGGCAACTTTTTAAACGAATTTTTTTTTATACCCCTGCAGATGAGAGACACGTATGTATACACGCATGCAGACAGTGCAAGGGCCACCCCTTCTTACCGGTGGAACGGAACCAAAGAAGCGTATACGTGGATGGATGAAACAGTGGGTGATAAAAACATCTACAGTACACCAAGGGACCTCTTAAAATGGGACCGTGCATTGTACGGAAATCAACTGCTTTCTCAAGCCATTAAAGATTCGGCATTTAAACCTTACAGTTTTGAAAAACCCGGCATTCACAACTATGGACTTGGTTGGCGCATGTACACACTGCCTCAAAATAAAAACATCGTTTATCATAATGGATGGTGGCATGGAAACAATTCCTGTTTTTCCCCCCCCCCCCCACCCCCCCCCCCCCCCCCCCCCCCCCCCCCCCCCCCCCCCC
>CAYPBV010000046.1:12366-23468 GCA_964409025.1 uncultured Chitinophagaceae bacterium
ATTACAGATTCATTAACAATCATTATTCTTGGAAACAAAATGAATCCAAATATTTACAGAGTAAAACCATTGATTGAAGCCACTACAGAACTCAGCTTCAGTTATGAAGATGAACAGAATTAATTAGGTATGGTACTGATGCTTTTTATTGGGGAGTAAATTCTCTTTTGCCCATTCAATTTTTCCGGCAAAGGTTTTCTTCCTTACTGTACACGCTGTTATTAAACAATGCGGGCAACTGATTTCCAGACAGGGATCAGTATGAATAAAAAATTCAATACTTTTTGAACCGTGAGTATTTTGATTGAGCAACTCATCCATTTCTGATATTTCTTTATGCACCTGCTCTAAGGTAAAATAGTAAGGCAAGGTAACATGACAATCCACATGAAAATTGTTTCCATACCGTTGAATCCGCAGGTTATGTACATCAATCCATTCATCCCGCCTGTTTGTTTTCAGATGAGTTATCATCTCTTCGATTACTTCTTCATCTGTTTCATCCATTAAACCACGAATAGCTTTTCTGGATAATTTACTGCCTGTAAAAATAAGCAGGGCAGCTGCAATAACTGAAGCCAGTGGATCAATCCACTTTAAACCGGTAAGACTTATCAAAAACAAAGCAGCAATTACTCCAATACTTGTGTAGCCATCGCTTAAAATGTGATGTCCGTTACCTTTTAAAGTAATACTGTTTGCCTGTTTTCCTTTAACCAATAAAAAATAACCCAGCAAAAAATTAGCAATGCCTGCCCCAATAGAAAGATAAATACCTGTATGTAATTGCTCCACTTCTTTTGGATAAATAAAATACAGGATAGCCTGCACTAAAATTCCCATACCGGCTATAAAAATCATCCCTCCTTCAAAGCCGATGGAGAAGAATTCAACTTTACCATGACCATAAGGATGATTCTCATCCCTGGGCTTACCTGCAAGGTAAATACTATACCACGCAAATGCAGCTCCTGCAACATTGATAATGGATTCCAGGGCATCTGAAAGTATAACAAGCGAATGTGTAAAAAGCCAGGCAGTAAACTTAACAGCACATATAAGTGAGCTTATAAAAAAAGACAAACGGATATAGGTTAATTCACTTCTTTTCATGTAAGGTAATGCCGTTGGGTAAAAAGGTTCAAATGGTTAAGCAAGTTAATGAAATACCATTCATATAATATGACTTGTGTTGCTTAAAAAAAATAAGGCTTCCGATACGAATCAATTATAAAACAACACATATATTCCTTATTTTGCACGAAACTAATCTTTCATTGATTATGAGAAAATTCATTCAACTGCTGACAGTTGGGCTTTTACTTTGTTTCGGCCTTTCTGTTTCAGCTCAGCAAACCATCAGCGGCTTAGTAACTGATGCGGCTGATAAAACCCCTCTTCCTAATGTATCAGTTAGGGTTAAAGAAACCAAACAGGGTACTACTACAAACAGTGCCGGTTATTTTACCATTAAAGCAAGCCAGGGACAAACCCTCATTTTCAGTTTCGTAGGGTTTGGAACCATTGAAATGAAAGTTGGCAGCTCTGCCACTATGAACATTGAATTGGTAAATGATGAAAAGAAATTGGGAGAGGTTGTGGTTACAGCCTTAAACATCCGCAGAAACAAAAATTCCGTTGGTTACAGTACAGCAGAAGTGAAAGGTTCTGAACTGGCGCAAACCAATCGTGAAAATATTTTCACTTCACTTGCCGGTCGTGCACCGGGTGTAACAGTTACTCCTACTTCAGGTGCTGTAGGTGCATCAGCACAAATTGTATTAAGAGGTTTTAATTCTGTAGGGTTGAGTAACCAGCCTTTAATTGTTGTAGATGGTGTTCCGTTTAACAATGAAACCTTTAACCAGGGTAGCCTTGTAAGTGATTTACCCAACCGTAATCAGGATTACACCAACCGTGGTGCAGACATCAATCCTGAAGACATTGAAAACATGACCATTCTAAAAGGTCCTGAAGCAGCCGCTCTTTATGGTGTATTGGGCGCCAATGGTGCCATTTTAATTACCACAAAAAAAGGTAAAGGCGGAAAAGGCAGAATTACATACGATTACAATACCCGTTATGATGTAATTAACTACAATCGCATGCCGCAAATACAACGGGTATTTGATCAGGGCACCAATGGAATTCTTGATGTGGCCGTGCGTACAGGTTTTGGTCCACGCTATGCACCCGGAACCGTTTTTTATGATAACGTACGAAACTTTTTTGAAGTAGGACGTTTAGAGCGACATAACCTTTCGTTAGAAGGTGGGTCTGACAAAACATCCTATCGCTTCAGTGGTCAGTATACTGATCAAAAGGGTACAGTGCCAACAACCAGTTTTAAACGTTTAAACCTCCGTTTAAATTCCTCTACCAGAATTCTGGATAAGATTGATGTATCTTCTTCCTTTGCCTATTTTAATACAGTTACCAACAAACCTTCCAGAGGAGATGGTGGATTGCTGTTAAACCTGTTGCAATGGCCTGTGGATGATGATGTAAGAAACTTCCAGAATCCGGACGGCAGTAAACGTAACGTACAACAAAATCAGTTTGCAGCAGAATTAGATAATCCTTTATGGGAGTTAAGAAATAACCGTTTAAGTGATCGTACCAATCGTTTTACAGCAGCTATTACGTTCAACTCAGATATTACTGATTGGTTGAATGTTAATTTACGTTTTGGTTCAGATTTTTCTGCTGACCAGGGTAATATTTTTACGCATCCTCAATCATTTGCCAACTCAGGATTTGCCGGATTTGGCCGGGGCCGCATTGAAAATTACAGCAACAACAATCTACTTTTAAACTATTTAGTTGTTGTTTCTGCCAATCACACATTTGGAAAGTTAAAAACCACACTTCGTGTTGGTAATGCTTTGGATGATACAAGAAGATTTACCAGCAGCCAGCGTGGCGATAGCTTATTTATACCTGATTTTAATAGTTTGGATAATACAAATCCTACGTTTCAGCGTTTACGCCAGCGTAACCAGTTAAGAAGAATTATTGGTGTGTTTTCTGAATTATCATTGTCATACAATGATCTATTGTTTGTTTCTCTTGCAGGCAGAAACGATTGGGCATCACCACTTCCTCAGCAAAACAGATCATTTTTTTACCCTACAGGAAGTACATCCTTTGTAATTACCAATATTAAAGGAGTAAAAGAAGCTACTAAATCATGGCTGAGTCTTTTCCGTATAAGGGCTTCACTGGCACGTACTAACAGGTTTCCAACGCCCTATCAAAACCAGGCAGCCTTCCTTTCTCAGTTAACATCAGGCGGTGGTTATGCCTTTGATTTCTTTGCGCCCAACCCTGATTTAAAACCTGAGAAACAAAGTACGTATGAAACAGGTTTTGAAGCCCGTTTCCTGAATGGCCGCATCGGCATAGACTTTGCATATTATAACACCGTTGTAAAAGATCAGATAGGTCAGTTATTACGCTTGAGCTACGGAAGCGGCTTTGTACTCAATACACAAAACTTTACTGATACACGCAACTGGGGTACTGAAATACAATTAACCCTTGTGCCTATAAGAACAAAAACAGTAAACTGGACCGCAACGTTTAACTATAACCGTATGCGTAACCGGGTAGAACGCATGCCGGCCAATCTTCCAGAATTTTATGTATCTGATACATGGATTACCAACTCCAGAGGTAGCATGTTCCCCGGCAATACTACAACAGCAATTGGTGGTCAAACCTATGTTCGTAACAACCAGGGACAAATTGTAATTGATCCTAATTCCGGCTTACCTCTTGGTTTTACTACAACGCCATATGTAAAAACAGGTGAACGTTTACCTAATTACACAGTGGGCTGGAACAACCAGGTTACCATTAAAAATTTCAACATCAGCGTTTTGTTTGATATAAGAAGAGGTGGAGATATTTTCAATGTAAATGAACTGCGTTTAACCCGCCAGGGATTGAGTATGCGTACTGTTGACAGAGAAACACCACGCACTATTCCGGGTGTATTAAATGATGCCAATGTTAATAGTGCCAATCCTACACCTAATACAATTTCTGTAACACCCATGTTCAGACAAGCATACTGGAGTTCTTTGCCAGAAGATGAATTTATTGAAAGAGATATTAACTGGTTGCGTTTGAGAGACGTTACTATTGGCTACAACCTTCCAAAGAAGTTGTTTGGAAAGGTGAAAGCCATCAATTCAATAAATGTTTATGCTACCGGCACAGACTTATTCCTCATCACCAACTATTCAGGCGCAGACCCGTTAACCAACGCCAATACACCGGCAACTCCGGGTGTAGGTGGTTTTGGATTTGACTTTGGAACTGTACCATTACCCAGAACATTTTTGTTTGGTGTAAGAGTAATATTTTAATCAATCTTAAAAAGAAGTAGTATGAAAAAAATATGTTCAATAAAATCAATCATCCTGCTGTTACTGATTGTTGTTGCGGGTGCAGGCTGTAAAAAATATTTAGAAGACGCTTATCTGGATCCTAACAGACCCGTAAATCCAAACGTTGAAACCCTGCTGGCACCCATTGCCAATAACTGGGCCAGAGGTGTAACTTTTGACTCACGCTTTATAGGAAAATACATTCAAAACTTCAGTGATGCATCCGGCTTAAACAATGTGTGGGACCAAATGGGATGGGATAGAAATATTACCAACGGTACTGCAGGTGGTGAGGTGTGGCGCCAGCATTACTGGCAGGTAGGCTCTACACTTAAATATATGATTGAAGAAGGTAAGCGTACTGAAAAATGGGATTATGTGGGCGTTGCCTACGCTATGTTTGCATACAGCTGGCAAACAGCAGGTGATATGTATGGCGACCTGATTGTGAGCCAGGCGTTTGATAATACCCGTCTTACTTTTGATTTTGAATCACAATTTGAAGCTTACAAATTAGTATTTCAATATTGCGATAGTGCCATCAAATACCTTCAAACGCCGGGTGTAAGAGTGCGGTCAAACAGTTTACTGCCGGGAGACCAATGGATGTATGGAGGTAATGCACAACGCTGGTTACGTTTTGCCTATGGTGTAAAAGCCAGAAATTTTCATCGTTACAGCATGAAATCATCAGGTTACTCTGCTGACAGTGTAATTCGTTATTGCGATTCCTCTTTGAGAAGCGCTGCAGATGATTTAACAATTAAGTTTGCAGGTGGTGTATTAGATGCCAGTAGTTTTTATGGACAGATAAGAGGCAATTTAGGTGCGTTCCGCCAATCAGAATATATAGTTGGATTAATGAATGGTACCCTTGCTCCCTTTAACGGTGTTCAGGATCCAAGGAGAGGAAATATGCTGTGGCCCAGTTTAGACAGTCAGTTTCGTGGAGTGCCCATAGCAACCAATGAAGTTACTGCAGTGCCTATTAATCAACGGGTACGTAATCCATTTGGTTCTGTAGGTAATACAATACCTACAATAGATACCGGAAGATATGTTTGGAGAAATACGGCTGAATTGCCTGTTTTAACCTATGCTGAAATTCAATTCCTGAAAGCTGAAGCTGCCTTAATCAAAGGAGACAGAGCAACAGCATTAACAGCTTACAGAAATGGAATAGGCGGGCATTTTGATTTGCTTTCTACACGTTTTCCGGGAAGTGGCACAACTGATGCTAATTTCTTCCGCTTTACTCCGGCTCAACGCACAGCATACTTAGCTAATACTGCAGTAGTACCCACTGATCCAAATCAGTTAACACTGGCAATGATAATGACTCAGAAATATATTGCCCTTTACTTTCATGGGTTTATTGAAACATGGGTGGATTTGAGAAGATACAATTATACAGCCCCTGCTTACCCAAGCTTTGCAGCACCCACAGCCAATCTGTTTGCAGATAACGGCGGCAGATTAGTAAACCGTCTGCGTCCCCGTATGCAGGTAGAATTTCAGTGGAATGCAGCGGCTTTAGAAAAAATTGGCGGCTTGCAAATTGATTATCATACTAAACCCGTTTGGTTTCAAATTCCTTAAACTTATTTTTATGAAGAAAACAATATATTTTGTTACAACAATTCTCACGGCCGTAATCATGATTACAGGCTGTGAAAAAAACGACCTTGCAGATTTTGCTGCTGAACGATATGTAGACCGTGAGCGAAATACAATGGTTCGTTTCATCCATGCTTTTTCTTCCAACAGTATTAATACAGCTTCTCCTGTTACTGCTACTACACCTCCGCCCGCATTTAGCTTTTTTGTAAATGGAGCCAGGTTAAATGCTTTAACAATAGCAGGCACATCACCCTCCAACCTTACGTTTTATTTTGGAGCTTTTCCCGGTGTAAATACAGCTTCACCTACTACAAATGGTACAAATGGTTCACTCAATACAGGTGGTGTGGCTGCCAGTACCATTGTTCCGGACTATGCTGTTTTTCCGGGTGGTGTTTCAAGAGTAGCTGCAGTACTTAACCGCTTAACAGGTGCATCTCCTGCAGATACAGTAATCAGTGGTACGTTTAATTTAGAAAACGGCAAACGTTATTCATTAATTGCCGGGGACACCATCCCTAACCAGCGCTTTTATTTATTTGAAGACGTATGGACTGTACCTGATCAAGGTAATTTTCAGATAAGAATAATTAATCTGGCACCCAATGTTACACTTTCATCCGTTGATATCTATTCCAGAAGAAGAGGTGCCTATATTACCACCGGCCTGCCATACAGGTCAAACACGCCCTATCTGGAATTTCCGGTAAGAGGCACTTTAGGTCTTACAAATGATACACTGGAAATCAGATCCGGCGGCACGCCCACAATCCTCGCTCAATTCAATGGCTTCTTTCCTGTGAGCCAGCGGGTATACACATTTGTTGTAAGGGGCATGAGTAATTTGCCATCAAGCAATGTGCGTTCACTGGCCATGGCAGGTTATTTAAATCGTTAACTGTTTGTTTTAATATTATTGAAAGGTCTCCCGTTAAATGGAGACCTTTCTTGTTAATTTAGCATCTGATTATTATGAGAATAACCACGTTTCTATTATTGTTAGTTATCACTTCGTCATTACGGGCACAAATAAGCCCTGCGCAGCAGTATGTAAAAAACCTCGATTCATTTTACCGATTTACCCCATATGAAAAAGTATTTCTGCATACTGATAAGGAATGGTATTTCCCCGGAGAAACAATATGGATGAAGACCTATGTAACCGTTGACAATGAACCGAATGAACTTAGCCATATAGTTTATGTTGATTTATCTGACAGCAAAGGAAACATCATTGAAAAAACAAGATGGCAATTAAAACAGATGCATGCCAAAGGTGATATTTATTTGTCCAAATATCTTGCGCCCGGCAGTTATATACTCAGAGCCTACACATTATTTATGCTCAACACCCCTGAAGTAATTGATGAAAAAATCATCACCATCATATCAGACTCTACTACAAGAAACAAACCCGACTCATCTGGTTTTCAGCCCCATTTATACATTTTACCGGAAGGTGGTACTATGGTATTGAATCTTACCTGCAGGGTTGCATACAAAATTACATTACCCAACCAACTGCCTTTACAGGAAACAACAGTACGGGTAACTGATAATGACAATACTGAAATCTTTAAAGGGAAACCCATGCATGATGGAATGGGCTTTTTTTCCTTTACACCACAAACAGGCAAAAGTTATAAACTAAGTTTTGATGTTAATGGAGTTAACTACACCCGCAACTTACCTCCTGCAGAAAAAGAAGGTGTGATAATGGAAATAAACAACACACATCCCAATAAAATTTTTGTTTCGGTACAAACAAATAATAATACAAGTTATCCTTCAGTGATAGTAATGGCGCAAATGAATGGTGTAACCGTGTATGCCCAAAACTATAATTTAAGTGAAGGCAGCAGCGGAGGTGCTATTGATAAAAGCAAATTGCCAAGTGGCATAGTAACCATAACCTGTTTTAACAGCAGCATGCAACCATTGAGCGAACGTGTGATCTACAACAATAAATATCTTTCCAGAGACCCTTCATTCACCATGAAGAGTTTAAACACAGGGGTTAAAGCTAAAAATGAATTTGCAGTTGGCAACTTACCCGACAGCGCTTCACTTTCCATTGCCGTTACGGATGCCGATGAACCCGAAACACCCTACAGCAATCACAACATCATCACCTATCTCATTATGGGCAGCGAAGTAAAAGGCTATGTACACAAACCTGCTTACTACTTCAGGAAAAAAGATTCAGCTACAGCCGCTCATCTTGACCTTGTGATGCTAACCAACGGATGGCGCAGGTTTAAAACAGAAGATGTGGTACGTGGTAAAATGCCCAATATCAAATACTATCCTGAAACAGGTATTTCCATTACCGGAAAAGTAAAAGATCAGTTTCGCAAAAAATTAAATACCGGCGGTGTAGTAAATGCAATTATTAAAACAGAAGACTCCACTACTATTTACACCGATGCTGTTTTTGCAGAAGATGGAAAATTCATCATCAGCGGTCTTGATTTCAAGAAAAAAGCGAAAGTATTTCTCAAAGAAATTCCTGAGCATAAAGGATTAACAACAGCATTGGAAGTAGATCCTGTTTACATTGATACATTTAAACAGGTCTATCATATTAAACATCAGCTTTACAAGTTAAAAGTAGATTCTTCTGCTGTAGTGCGTAACCCCATGGCTGCAAAATTTGAATATAAAAAAACAAACCCCAATGAACTGGCAGAAATCATTATTACAGGAAGAGCTAAAAGCAAAGAACAACAATTAACGGATGAGTATGCTACAGAACAATTTAAATCATCTGAATACACCTATGTACTGGACAGCAATACATCCTACAACAACATCTGGCAATTTTTACAGGCAAATGTTCCGGGCATAAGTATAGGAACAGGCCTTGACCCCAATGTAAACTTCAGCAGAAATACAGGTATAAGAGACGCCAGCACGGGTGCTGATAATACGTTTGTTGAAGATGTAAACGGGGGCAAAAGTTCCATCGCTTTTTTCCTGAATGAAATACTGGTACCCATTGAAACCATTTCAGATTTACCGCCCAAAGATGTAGCACTTATAAAAGTAAACCGCAACCCGAGCATTGGTTTAAATGCCATGCATGGAAGTATTTTTGTTTATACCAAAAAAGGATACGATAAAAACAGCAGCAATAACCGGATGATTACAGGATACGGTGCAGCAAAAGAATTTTTCAATCCTGTATATGAAACGCCTGATTCAAAAACGGGCAGTGATTACAGAAGCACCCTCTACTGGAATCCTGAACTTAAAATTGTAAACAAAGAAGCGAAAATTCATTTTTATAATAATGACATCAGTAAGCGCTTTCGGGTTATACTTTGCGGACTGGACAGTGATGGTTATCCTATTTATCTGGAACGTATTATTGAATAGCTAAGCCACATTTCCAAAAAACAAATAAGCAAGCAGGATAGATGTAATGATGCCTACTAAATCTGCAAGTAACATTGCTCCTACTGCATAACGTGTGTTCTTTACAGCCACAGAACCGAAGTACACGGCTATTACATAAAACGTGGTATCACTGCTGCCCTGTAAAATACAGGCCAATCTTCCTGCAAATGAATCAGGACCATGAGTGGTCATGGTATCAATCATCATTCCACGTGCACCACTGCCACTTAATGGTTTGATTAAAGCTGTGGGCAATCCATCCACAAAACGTGTATCAGCTCCTATCCATAAAAACAGCTGTTTCATACCATTGATAACAACATCAAACGTGCCGCTGGTTCGTAATAAACTAATAGCTACTAACATGCCTACTAAATAGGGAATAATGCGTACTGCCGTTTCAAATCCGCCTTTAGCCCCTTCAATAAAGGCATCAAACACATTTATCTTTTTATACAATGCACCAATTACGATAGCAATGAAAATAAAAAGAATCAATCCGTTACTCAATACACCGGAAAATGATTGCAAACCTTTTGTATCCAGATTTACCAGGTATAAAACCAATGCAGCTATCACGGCTGAAATACCAAGTACCCACGCCAGTATCACCGGTTGCAATACATTAATTTTTTGTTTAAAGGAAACAATAAACATAGCAGCCATGGTAGCAGCAAATGTGGCTACCATACAAGGCACAAAAATATCCGTTGGGTTTTGTGCTTTGAGTGCAGCACGTGCGGCAATGATGGTTACGGGAATCAAAGTAAGACCACTTGCATGCAAACACAAAAACATCAACTGCGAATTACTGGCCGTTGCTTTATTTGGATTTAACTCCTGCAAACTTTCCATGGCCTTTAAGCCAAAAGGTGTAGCTGCGTTGTCAAGGTTTAAAAGATTGGCACTAAAATTCATCATCATGTGTCCAAATGCCGGATGACCTTTGGGCACTTCAGGAAAAATGCGTGTAAAAAAAGGACTGATGATACGGGATAAAACATTGATACCTCCGGCCTTTTCTGCAATACTCATAAAACCCATGAACAAAGCCAGAATCCCAATTAAACCAATGCAGATATTGATAGCATCTTTGCAGGTATCAATAATCCCATTAGCACTTTGTACTTTCATGAGTACCAATTCTCCATCTGCTATTTTGTATGTTATTTTATTTTCAGTCACACGGGCTACAGTATCTAAAGCCCTTAGAATCGTTGCATCAGCCGAAGCAAGCGGCATCTTCTTAATCTCAAGCGTATCGCCATTTTTACCAATGACCATGGAAGAAAAAATTTGCTTCTCCCCTGTTGCGGGCAAATATTTAAACAGCGCAACTAATACTGCTGCAATGATAAACGCACTCCAGATTCTGCTTAAAGCCATATGAAGAATTTAATTTCCGGATTGAAGATTGCAGATTTTTTTCTAATTGCCAAAAGCATTTTACAGCCTTTGCTGCCAACTGCTGAACACCTATCTTTGCGCCCGATTTGGGAACAGGCGCCCGTACTGCTGAAGAGAATTACTCGGCGTACAAGGGTGCGACGCAAATACGCTCAACAAACGCACTATTGCCTGTTTCAAAAATCTAAAATCTAAAATCTGGAATCAATCATGGGTTTAAAAGCAGGAATTGTAGGGTTACCAAACGTAGGAAAATCAACATTATTCAACGCTGTAAGCAAT
>CAYPBV010000047.1:0-3480 GCA_964409025.1 uncultured Chitinophagaceae bacterium
GTTGATGGCAGTTGATTGTGCCTGTGATTTAAATATACCGGCGAAAAAAAACAGGCAAATGATGTAAGCTGAATATTTCATTGGCGGTTTAACGTGCATCATCGTCAATTATTTTAAGGACTTTCTTAATTCTCTCTGATGGGTTAAAGGTAGTTGGAGTTGCCTGGTTCAAACACTGTTCCATTTTTTTGTGGATAAAAGAAGGAGTTCCGTTAATTTCGCTGCTTTATTGCAAAGATGCTCAAAATATCAGTATCATTTTGTCAATGAAAAAGCAACAACTATTAAGAAACCAACCCGTACTGTTATCGTCATGAAAAAGCTATTGTCAATAAATTATTCAGCAACTTCTTTTAACATTTCCTTTTTAATTCTTCGTGTCATACTGGGTATTACCATGTGCGTGAACCATGGCTATGATAAACTGGTGCATTTTGCCAAATACAAGGAAGGTTTCACCAATCTGTTTGGTATAGGCAGCACCACTACACTTGCATTGGTGGTATTTGCTGAGTTTTTCTGTGCCATTTTTGTAACCATTGGCTTGTTTACACGCTTTACCGTTTTGCCATTAGTGATATGCATGGGATATGCATTCTTTAAATCACACGGCTCGGAATTGTTTGGTGATGGTGAGCACGCAGCACTTTTTCTTTGTGGCTATTTGGCTATCTTGTTATGCGGACCGGGTAAAGTGAGTGTGGATGGTATGATAAAATAAAAATATGTTTGAAAGTTCAACGAATATACGAGTACGTTATTCCGAAACGGACCAGATGAACGTGGTGTATCACGGCAACTATGCTCAGTACTTTGAAGTAGCCCGTGCAGAAGCCATCCGTGAAATGGGTATTACCTATAAAGAAATGGAAGAGATGGGGATTGTGATGCCGATAGTAGAACTGCATACAAAATTTTTGCGTCCCGCTGTTTATGATGACTTGCTTACCATTAAAACTCAGTTGAGGGAATTGCCTAAAGACCACCGTATTGAATTTCATCATGAAGTATTGAATGAAGCCGGCAAGCTTTTGACTGTGGGAAGAATTGTATTGTATTTTCTGGATGCAAAAACAATGGCAAGAACCGTAATGCCAAACGCATTAAAAAAACATTTAGAACCTTTTTTTAATTAATGCAAACAAATAAAATTACAGCCTCCATCATAACCATTGGAGATGAATTGCTCATCGGTCAAACCATTGATACCAACAGTGCGTGGATGGCACAGGAGCTCAATAAAATCGGCGTGTGGGTAAAGCGTCGTGTGGCTGTTGGTGATAACCGGGAGGATATTTGGCAGGCACTGGATAATGAAACACTGGAATCAGATATTATTTTATTAACAGGCGGTCTTGGCCCAACAGCTGATGATATTACCAAGCCCCTGCTCTGTGATTATTTTGGCGGAAAGATGATTGTGAACGAACAAGTATTGCAGCATGTAACAACTATTTTCCTGCGATTGAACCGTCCCTTACTTGAACGTAATTTAAAGCAGGCTGAAGTACCTGATGTGTGCGAAGTATTGATGAATGAAAGAGGCACAGCCCCCGGAATGCTTTTCAGAAAAGGAAAGAATGTATTTGTTTCCATGCCAGGTGTGCCGCATGAAATGAAAGGTTTGATGAGCAACAAAGTTTTGCCCTTACTGCAGGAAGAATTTCAAATGCCTTTTATTCTGCACCGAACCTTATTAACGGCCGGTGTGGGCGAATCCTTTATTGCAGAAAAAATTCAAAGCTTTGAAGAAGCATTGCCTGAAGCGGTGAAACTGGCCTACTTACCCAATTATGGAATGGTTCGTTTGCGGCTTACCACGCAAACCAATGAAAAAGAAAAAGCAGAACAGGAATTAGACCGGTTATTTTTAGAGTTACAGGAGCTGGTGAAAGAATGGTTGATAATTGATAAAGATGAGCCGCTTGAAAAAGCATTGGGCGATTTGCTTATCAGTAAAAATAAAAGTTTATCAACGGCCGAAAGTTGCAGCGGCGGTTATATTGCACATTTGCTCACATCCGTGCCGGGTTCTTCTTTGTATTTTAAAGGAACAGTGGTGGCGTACAGTTATGATGCCAAGGAAACCATACTGGGTGTAAATCATTCCACACTTGAAACAAAAGGCGCTGTGAGTGAAGAAACGATTACTGAAATGTTTAACGGTCTGATGAAGGTAACAACTGCTGATTATGGTATTGCCACCAGCGGTATCATGGGGCCGGGCGGTGGTACGGAGGATAAACCGGTTGGTACCGTGTGGGTAGCAGTTGGCTCAAGAGAAAAGATGGTGGCGAAACGATTGCATTTTCGTTTTGACCGGGCGAAGAATATTGAATTAACGGCAACGAATGCTTTGTTGATGTTGTTTCAGTTTATTAAAGGGGAAACAAATTAATACATCCAAATCTTTACCTTTGACACCGATTAGCGATTTGCTGCCATCTCCTGTTGCATTGAGTACTGAACCCTGAAGTACGCTGCTGCATAAAGCTCCAGACGTACAAGTGTGCGACGCAAGGGACGATGCCATTTGCACAATCGCCGGTCACCCCCACCTTCGTAGAAAACTTTGGCGGGTTTAAAACTTACTCAAACTCTTATTATGGCTGTAGTTGATTTAGTAATGCCCAAGCTTGGTGAAAGTATTATGGAAGCAACCATTTTACGCTGGCATAAAAAACCGGGCGACCCAATTAAAATGGATGAAACCGTGCTGGATATTGCCACAGATAAGGTGGACAGCGAAGTGCCCAGCACTGCCGAAGGTGTGTTGAGCGAAGTACTGTTTAAAGAAAACGATGTAGTACCCATTGGAGCTGTAATTGCACGAATAAAAACAGAAGCCCTTTCTAACTCCCCCCGAGGGGGAGAACCCATACCACAGTCCTCGCTTAATCAAACTACTCAAACAATAGCAGTTAGTTCAACAAGCGAAGTGGCTGCTGAAGAAATTCCGTATCAACCTGCCGGTGCAAAAGTGCCTGCTTCATCTAACGGTATTCGTTTTTACTCGCCATTGGTGCTGAACATTGCTGCGCAGGAAGGCATCAGTATGACGGAACTGGAAAAAATTCCCGGAACAGGTAATGAGGGAAGAGTAACCAAGAAAGATATTCTGCAATATGTGAGTTCAAGAAAAGGTGGAGGGTTTAAGGTAGAAGGTGTAGGGCAAAAAGTACAAGAAGAAGTAATGGTGATACCCATGCAGAAAGTAGAACAACCTGCACCAGCACCAGCTACCGCTCCTGCCCCATCTATGGCTCCAACTGTTTACAGCGGCAATGTGGAAATCATTGAAATGGACAGAATGCGTAAGCTGATTGCTGATCATATGGTACGCAGCAAAGCCACCAGTCCGCATGTAACGAGCTTTACAGAAGCTGATGTAACCAATCTGGTGCAATGGCGTGATAAAGTGAAGAAAGATTTTGAAAAGCGTGAAGGCACAAAAATTACATTTACGCCGCTGTTTATTGA
>CAYPBV010000047.1:3490-23396 GCA_964409025.1 uncultured Chitinophagaceae bacterium
TATTGAAGCCATCGTTCGTTGCATCAAAAAATATCCATTGATCAATTCAAGTGTAGATGGTGATAAAATTATCGTGAAGAAGGATATTAACATTGGCATGGCTACTGCATTGCCCAGCGGCAATCTGATTGTTCCCGTTATTAAAAATGCTGACCAGTTGAACTTAGTTGGACTTACCAAACAAGTAAACAATCTGGCTGATGCTGCACGCAATGGCAAACTGAAAGCTGATGATACCACCGGTGGCACCTTTACATTAACCAATGTGGGAACATTTGGAAGTTTGATGGGCACTCCCATCATCAGTCAGCCGCAGGTAGCCATACTGGCTGTGGGCGCCATTAAAAAACGCCCCGTTGTAATTGAAACACCGGCAGGCGACAGTATAGCCATCAGGCATATGATGTATTTGAGTATGAGTTATGACCATCGTATTATTGACGGAAGCTTAGGTGCTACATTTTTAACTGCAGTGGCAAATGAATTGCAGAATTTTAATGCAGATAGAGATTTGTAAACTGTTACATCAACATACAGCCACGTTTTATGCGTGGCTTTTTTGCTTTTAAGATTTATGAGGATACTTGCAGGACTTATTTTGTTGCTTACTGCAACAGCCGCAACCGCACAGCTGGGCAGCTGGAATATTATAAATGTAAAAGTGAATCTGAACGATAAATGGAGTTTATTTGGTGAAGCACAAATACGTTCCCTCAGCTTTTACAATCAATTTCATTACTACGAGTATAAGGGAGGCGCTACTTTTTTTATAAATAAAAATTTTTCATTGCAGGGAGGTCTGGGCAATTATGACACCTATGCAGAAGGCGGAAATTTTAAAACACCAATGGTAAATGATGAGTTTCGCACATGGCTGCAGCTAAATATGAATCAAAATCTTAACCGTATTAAAATTGAACATCGCTACCGTGCTGAGCAACGACGGACCATTGACGGTTTTCGCAATCGGTTTCGCTATCGCCTGCAGGCAATCGTGCCGTTAAATAAACAAAAACTGGAGAAGGGTACGATTTATGCCGCCGTATGGAATGAAATCTTCTTCACCAATAATGCGCCTTATTTTGAACGCAATCGAATTTTTATAGGTGGTGGCTATGAAATAAATAACCAACTGACTTTTCAAACCGGCTTTTTAAATCAGTTTGATTACAGGTTGAATGATGAAACAGGGAGAAATTTTCTTCAAATTTCACTTCTTTATGAAATTGCCATCCGGAAAAAGAAACAGGAACATGTGCCCGGCGGTATTGATTAGCCCTTGAAAAGACTTTTCATTTTGCAAATCATCTGCTAAATTTATTGAATGAAATACTTCTTATCCGCTATCCTTTTCTTCCTCAGCATTACAAGCTTTGCTCAACAGGTGGAAGAAATTAAACTTGACAGTTGCAAACAGTTCGGTACACAATACAGTGATGCATTTGACGACATGATGGTTCGGGTGGATCAATCGGCACAATGGAACAACGGCAAAATAAGCATCAATGATTTTTTTGAAAACTTCTTCAAGGAATATGTACAAAAAAGAGCAGGTGGCAGAATTACATTGAGTCTGCTCATTAACAAAGACGGCCGCTGTTGTTTTTACAAGGCCCAGCCCAATAGTAATGTGCGCCCGGATTTTAAAGAATTGAAACGCCTGCTGGATCAAACATTGTGGCATCCTGCATTGCAAAATGGTCAGGCGGTAAAATCAGCCAAGGTTTTATTCATTGATTTTGATGGCAAAGATGTGAAGGTGCGTTCTATTGATTAGCCAGACGGTCTTTCACATAGGTAATTTTTGTTTTGCCGTGCGGCGTAGGTTTTCCCTCTGCATTTACATTTACAAATACAATCCGCTCAATGGTGAGAATGGGCTCATGCGTAAGTTTATTCCGTACTTCACAACGCATGGTGAGTGAGGTATTGCCGAAATGGGTGGCCAAAATTCCAATTTCAATAATATCGCCCTGCCGTGGTGCAGAGATGAAATTAATTTCAGAAATAAACTTGGTGACCACATGCGGATTCTCCAGCTGAACCACTGCGTACAAAGCAGCTTCTTCATCAATCCATTGCAATAAGCGACCACCAAACAATGTGCTGTTTGGATTAAGGTCCTCAGGCTTCACCCATTTGCGGGTGTGAAAATTCATTTCGGGTAGTTGCATAAAAGCAAGTTAGTCAAAAAAATATTTGTGAAAATGAGTAAAATAATTTTGATACATAGAATTTCTATGTACTTTTATTCAAAATACTTAGAACTGCTATGTCTGAACTTCCTAAAGACCTGATCGCTGCATCTTCGTTTTCCATTATTCTTACCATGTTGAATGAGGGTGAAAGTTATGGTTACGAAATCATTAAGAACATTCGGGACAAGTCGAATGGTCAATTGGATTTTGCAGAAGGAACACTATACCCAATCCTCAAAAAAATGGAATTTGAAAACTGGATTAGTTCCAAATGGAAAGTGGCTGAAAATGGCAGGGAGCGCAAATACTACAAAATCACTGCTGCAGGCAAAAAGCAATTACTGCTTGAGAAAAAAAACTGGCAATCTGTCAATCACATACTAGAACAACTATGGGCACAACATTTAACAAACAGCTTGCAATAGAAAGCTGGATACAGGAAACAGTATCCAAGAAGTCACTTACACTTCAGGATGAACGTGAGCTTCGTTCGCATTTTGTTGAGAGTATTGAACATCTCGTTGAAAAAGGACTTTCTGATGAAGAAGCTTTTGCCGTAGCAAAAATCAGAACAGGTTCACCTGATATAGTAGCCACTGAATTTGAGAAGGTAAATGGACTTAACATGTTTCAGCATGAGTGGGTGTTTTTGTTTTATGGGGCTGGCTTGGCAGTTATTCTTTATCAGCTTACGCAATTATTTAGCCTCTTCATTGCTAATAAAACTATAAAAGGCATATTACCTATAGGTATAGCTGCATGGTTATTATCTTCATTTTATCTGCTCTTATTTGTAGCAGTAGCTTATATGTTTAAAAACGGAGATTCAATAAGCAGGTTTTTAAAACGACATTTATTTCAACCAACAGCCACTGTCAATCTTCTTTTTGCAGTAATTGTTTCATTGTTCATGGTTCTACCAATAAATTTCTTTTTAGGTTATGGAAAGTCGAGCGAGCAGTGGAAGCAGCTAATGGAAATCAGCTACTATGGAAAATTCCATGAACTTATAATAAGGGGATCATTTCCAATATTACTTTTCATCACCATCTTTTTAGCATCACCTTATGTGAGAGACAAATTAACCTTTAAAGAAATACTGAAGGGAAATAATTATTTCTACATTCTGCTTCTAAGCCTTATAACTGCAGTTATAGCGGCAATATGTTCGAGAATGTTAGTTCCTGAGGGTTTTATTGGCTATATTGTTTATGGAATTATTTTACTTACTGGTTTATTATCGTTTTCATACTATAATAAAAATGGCACATCACTTTTTTTCAAACAAATTACTTTCATCAGCATTCCTTTATCTATTGAAATTTACGGGGTTATCATTCGGTCAGAAGACAACATAGCAACTTCGCCTCTTTTGGGATTTGGTATAGCAGCGTTAAGTTCATCTGTAATTGGTTTAATTGTAAGCAGGATTTTACCTTTTGGAAAATGAAAGAACAAATTATTTAGGTAGTTTAAGTGTTGGTTTTTTCACAACTGTTTTATTAAACACATAACTCAGTGTTAACCGATAGTTTCTTGTTTGTGTTTGGCTAAAACTTTCCAAGTTGAAATTAGGGCCAAACGTAAATGTTCTGTTTTGCTGCTGTACAAACGGGTCAACCGCATTAAAGGTGATGATGAATTTCTTATTAAATAGTTTTCGTTGAATACCAATGTTCATATTCACATTGCTGCGCACTGTTCCCTGCGGATTGGCAAAACGATTGAAGGTGAAATTACCTGTGAGTGTCCATACATCTTTTGGTGCGTAGTTAGCATTGATATTGGAAGTAAAGGATCCGCCATCTCTGAATTTGCGTACTTCTTTATCAAAGGTTCCGTACGCATTATAAATGTAACTGGCGCTGAAATTCGCACGCAGCTTTTTTGAAAACGTTAAGCCGCTCCAATGACTGATTTCATATTCCTGGCGGTTGCTCACATTGTCCCAGCTTATAATGGTAGAACCATTGGGTTGCAAAGTTCTTATTTGCGAAAAAATATCTTCTACCAGATTGTACCCTACTCCAAAATTGAAAAAGAATTTTTCTTTGGTCTTGCCTCCTACCAAGTCAAATGTATGTGCAAGGCTGGGCAATAGGTCAGGATTACCGAAACGGGTGTTGTAAGGATCGCTGTAATCAACTGCAGGATTTAATTCATTGATGCCCGGTCGGCGTATGGTTCTGCGGTAAGAAAACGTAAGATTGGTTTTGTTTTGCCAGCTTCGGTTGAAATTGGCAAAGGGTAAAAAATTAATGTAGCGGTTAAACTCTGTTTTGCCCAATTGCAGCAATTCAAAATAAATATTCGTTTGCTCTGCTGCCGCTCCTGCACTCATAGAAAAACCGGGCTTAAAAATATGTTTGATGGATGCTCTGGCATTTAACACATCCTGATGAAACTGAAAATCATTACTCAGCAATCCTACTTTAAAAAAACTGTTATCGGGCTGTTTCAAAAATTCTGTAGTTAAAACTACATGACTGTTACTGCGATTATAAGCACCACCTGTTGATACACTTGTTTTTTTATTCTTCAGTAGTTTATCATAACCCAGATTGAAATTAAAACCGGTATTACGTGTGTCAGTTGTTTGGCGTTGTGTGGAGTCAACGCCGTTTGCTGTAAAGTCAGGATTTAAAAATTCCTGAAAGAAGTTTCGGGTGTTTTGATTCCAACTGGTGTTTACTCCTGCAATAAACCGTAGCTGTTCCCCTGCCTGCTTCCCCTTATGTGTGAATGTAACATTGAGATTAGGAGTGCGGTTATAACCATCTGTTGTTATTTCACGCTCACTCAATCTGGAGATATTTCCAAAACGGTTGATATTGGTAAAACGGTTGAAACCTTCGTTATCATAACTGTTTTGATTGTATTGCGCCACCAGGTTGATGCTGTTTCGTTTGTTGATGTCATAATCCATATTCAACCGAACGTTGGGCCGGATATTTCTGTTATCAGATCGGTTGTTGATGTTGAGTTGATTGGATGAGTCTTTATAAATATTGGTTCGATAACTGTAGCCTTCACTTTCAAAGCGATTGTAACCTGCACCGGCATTGAGGTTAATAGCAAAGCCCTGCTTACGATAGTTAAAATTGGCACTGCTGCCTAACTCGCCTCTGGTACCGCCATATACATTCAGCCGTCCGCCAAACCCCACTCTTCCTTTTTTGGTTACGATATTGATAACACCGCCCTGTTCATTGGCAAATTGTGGCGGCGGATTGGTAAGCACTTCAATTTTTTCGATGGTACTGCCCGGCATGCTTTCCAATAAATCCTGCAATTGCTGCATATTGAGTTCAACAGGTTTATCGTCAATTAAAATTTTGGGCTCTTTGCCACGCACTAAAATTTTGCCGTTGGGGTCAGTGGTTACCAGCGGTGTTTGCCTCAACAGTTCGGTGGCGCTGCTGCTATTACTCAAAGCACTTTCACCCACATTGAACGTAATATTGCCGTCTTTACTTTCAATCAATGGTTTTTCAGCATAAATCACAATTTCCGTCATTTCAACAGATTGGTTGCTGAGGAGAATATCGTTGAGATTAAAATCATAACGCTCAGCACGTAAGTGTATGCTGTCAATTTGTTTAGGTCGGAATCCTATGGCAGAAATTCGTAAACGGTAGTATCCAAAAGCCAGTTGATTGAATTGAAAGTTTCCGTTTTTGTCCGTTAAAAAGAAATGGGCCTTGGATGAATCTGAAAATGGGATGATGGAAACCGTAGCTCCGGTAATGGCTTTTTGAGTTGAGCCATCCAAAACGGCACCTATAACTGTGCCCCACTCTTTTTTAGAGTCTTGTGCCTTAGTGTATTGAAAAGCAATGAACAGTAAAAAAATATGCAGCCAAAAATATCTCAATCTCATGTGGGTTGAGTTGCAAATCTAAACCATGAGCATTATGTTATTTTTCGATTTACATCAGCGGTAAACGCTGCCAACCTGTCATCAAATCAATACGAAACGCTTAACTTTGCCCTTCAATCAGATTTTGAAATGATAGACGTGATGACAGATAATAAAGTACATGACGAGGCCCGGCAGGGTGAGGCTTATGCCCCTTTTGCCAACGATCCCAATCAGTACAAAAAACGTTTTTATATTGAAAGCTATGGCTGCCAGATGAATTTCAGCGATAGTGAAATTGTAGCCAGTATTTTAAACGGCGCAGGCTTTGGTGCCACCCGCAACTTTGAAGAAGCAGATTTGGTATTGCTCAACACCTGCTCAATACGTGAAAAAGCGGAGCAAACTGTACGCAAACGTTTAACAGAATTCAGAAGAGTAAAAGAAAGTAAACCGGGCATGCTGGTGGGTGTGCTGGGTTGCATGGCAGAACGTTTGAAATCGAAACTTTTAGAAGAAGAGAAATTGGTGGACATGGTGGTGGGTCCTGATGCGTACCGTACTTTACCCGGTCTTGTGGAAGAAGCTGAAGGCGGACAGAAAGCGGTGAATGTTTTGCTGAGCCGTGATGAAACCTACGCTGATATTTCGCCGGTGCGTTTGGAAAGTAATGGTGTGAGTGCTTTTATTTCTATTATGCGTGGCTGTAATAATATGTGTACGTTTTGTGTGGTACCGTTTACCAGAGGGAGAGAGAGAAGCAGAGATGCATATTCCATTGTAGCGGAGGCCAGAGATTTATTTGAAAGAGGTTATAAAGAAGTAACGCTGCTGGGTCAGAATGTTGATAGTTATTATTACAGCCCCCTCCAAACCTCCCCCCCGGGGGGCGGCTTAGACTCCGATAGTTTAAAGCCTGTGACATTTGCAAACCTACTTGAAATGGTTGCACAAATAAGTCCTGAATTGCGTATTCGTTTTTCTACATCGCATCCAAAAGACATTACAGATGAAGTGCTCTACACCATGGCCAAGTACGAAAACATTTGCAACTACATTCACCTGCCTGTACAGAGTGGAAATAACAGAGTGCTGCAACTGATGAACAGAACCTATACAAGAGAATGGTACATGAAAAAGGTTGACCGCATCAGAGAAATCATACCTGACTGCGGCATCAGTTCTGATATTATTGCAGGTTTTTGCAGCGAGACAGAAAAAGAACATCAGGATACATTGAGCATAATGGACTACAGCAAGTATGATTACAGCTATATGTTTTTCTACAGCGAAAGACCGGGAACACTTGCTGCCCGCAGGTATGCGGATGATGTGCCCGAAGAAGTAAAGAAAAGAAGGTTGCAGGAAATAGTGGATAAGCAGTACTATCTTTCATTAGAGAGCAACAGAAGAGATATCGGCAATACCTACAAAGTATTGATTGAAGGTGAAAGCAAAAAAAACAAAGACGAATGGATGGGCCGCAACTCACAAAATAAAGTCGTTGTTTTTCCAAAAGAACAATACGACTTAAACAAAGGTGCATATGTAATGGTAAAAGTGCATGATTGCACCAAAGGAACATTGTTAGGTAAAATTATAAATGAGTAATGGACATACAAAGTATTAAAAACCGTTTTGGCATCATCGGCAACTCCCCTGCCCTCAACCATGCGTTGAACACAGCCGTGCAGGTGGCTGCTACGGATTTAACGGTACTCATCAATGGTGAGAGCGGTGTGGGTAAAGAAGTTTTTTCTCAAATTATACATGCACTCAGTGCCCGCAAGCACAACCCGTTTATTGCCGTAAATTGTGGTGCCATACCTGAAGGTACTATTGACTCAGAACTGTTTGGTCATGAAAAGGGTTCGTTTACCGGTGCCGTAGATGCTCGAAAAGGTTATTTTGAAACGGTGAATGGCGGTACTATTTTCTTAGATGAAATTGGTGAAATGCCCCTGGGTACACAGGCACGTTTGCTGCGTGTACTGGAAACCGGCGAATTTATCCGTGTAGGATCCAGCAAAGTGCAAAAGACCGATGTACGTGTGATAGCCGCAACCAACAGAGAGTTATTAGAATTTACACAAACCAATAAGTTTCGTGAAGATTTGTACTATCGCTTGAACACGGTACCTATTCGTGTGCCTGCGCTGAGAGATCGTAAAGAAGATATTCCATTACTGTTCAGAAAGTTTACTGTTGATTTTGCAGAGCGGTATAAAACAGCCCCTGTGCAATTGGAAGAAGATGCGAAAAATCTGTTAATCACTTATCCATTCCCCGGTAATGTGCGGGAATTGAAGAATATTGCAGAGCAGATTTCTGTACTCTCAACCAATAAAAAAATTACAGCAAAAGAATTGGCACCATTCCTGCCGGAAAGAAGTTTTAATCGCTTGCCGGTACTGGCACATCCTACAGGTGCTTCCGCAGTACATGATTTCAGTAATGAACGTGAAATTTTGTACAAGCTCTTTTTTGATATGAAACGGGATGTTACGGAGCTGAAAAAGATGTTTCTGGATGTATTGCAAAACGGTGGTGCTTCGGTACAAATGCCTTCTCATTTTTTTAATGAGCCCGTATTACAGGAGCACAAACCGCTTGAAGTACATTCACCGGTACTTGCCAATACAAATGCGCAACCTGTACTCATCAACAATAATGATGTGATTCATGACCATGTGGAAGTAGAGGAAAGTCTGAACATTATGGACATGGAAAAAGAACTCATCATTAAAGCATTAAAAAAGCATAAAAGCAAACGCAGGGATGCCGCATTGGATCTTGGCATCAGCGAACGAACTTTATACCGTAAATTGAAGGAGTATGATATTGAAGACCTTTAGAAGAAAGCCAATAGTCAAAAGTAATAAGTCAATAGTTAGAACAAACTTACTAATGACTATCGGCTTCACATTATCGGCTTGCTTTTATGGATGTTATTCCTTCAAAGACGTTTCCATTCCGCCTGAAGTAAAAACAGTTCGGGTAAATTACATTGAGAACAGGGCAAGAATCGTCAATCCGCAATTAAGTCAGCGGTTAACTGATAAGCTGCGTCAGAAAATCATCAATCAAACAAGATTATCACAAACCAATAGTGATGATGCACATTATGATGTAAGCGGACAGATCACAGATTATTTTGTAACCACTTCCGGTATTTCCAATCAACAGGCAGCCAGTAACCGCCTGAATGTTACGATACATCTTGTGTTTAAAAACCGGCTGGATGATAAAAAAAGTTTTGAAGCTGATTTAAGCAGAACTTTTGATTTTTCTGCTAATCAATCCTTATCGCAGGCTGAGGCTGCGTTAACAGACCAGATAGTTCAGAATATGACTGATGAAATTTTCAACCGTATTTTTTCAAGCTGGTAATTCTCCCTTACTTTGTTTTAATGAATGCTGAACAACTACATAGCTTGCTGGTTCAAAAAGAATTTCCTGTAACATTAAGTTCAGAAGATTTGCTAAACCTTGGTAAACAATATCCATGGTTTGGAGCTGCTCATGTTTTAGCTGCTGTTCAGTTGCATCAATCTCATGATGCAAGAGCAGATGCACAAATTCAAAAAGCATTATTATACGTACAGGAACCCTTACAGCTTCAATACATCATCAATCAATTTAATCCGCAGTTAAAACAGGAAGAAGATTTTGTTTTTAATTCAACACAAACGGAAGAAGACATTATTTTCAATGCAACAGCAATTGTTGATTCAGCAAATGAGTTAATTACCTCCATTGATGATGAAACCGATGCTGCTTTGGATGCCTCAGCCATAGTTGAAGCTGCAGATGCCCTTGCTACTTCTGTTGATAAAGAAACAGAAGCTGCCATTAATGCCGAAGTATTGGTAGAAGCAATTCATGAGCCTGAAGAAAAAACATTTACCCCGCTCTCCTCCATCTTAAAAGAACCTTTGAAAGAGGGTGAAGATAAGCTCTCATTTGAACCGCTGCATACTGTAGACTATTTTGCTTCACAGGGAATTAAGTTGAGGGAAGATATGTTGCAGAAGGACAAATTAGGCCAACAGCTTAAGACCTTTACACAATGGCTTAAAACAATGAAAAAGGTAACTTCGGACGAAACAAATAATCTGGATAAAAAAGCAGAAGAAGCACTGGTGCAAATGGCTGGTGAAAGTAATACAGGAGAAGAAGTAGTAACAGAATCGATGGCACTTGTGCTGGAGCAGCAGGGCAAAACGGCCAAGGCCATTGAATTGTACCGGAAATTAAGTTTGCTCCATCCCGAAAAAAGCGTTTATTTTGCTGCCCGAATTGAACGACTAAACAATTAAAAAATGACAATTTTATTCATTATACTGGTAATTTTAGCCAGTGCTTTATTAGGATTTGTAGTGTTGGTGCAAAACCCCAAGGGCGGTGGCTTAAGTGGAAGTATCGGCGGATTTAATACCCAGTTTATGGGTGTTAAACAAACAACGGATGTTTTGGAAAAAGGCACTTGGATCTTTGCAGGTCTGGTAGGTGTACTTTGCCTCTTCTCCAGTTTTTTTATATCTAAAAATACAGTGGTAAGCAACGGCCCGGGTGTAGAACAGGTACCTACAAACCAACCTGTACAATCACAACCTCAGCAGCAAAGCGCTCCTGTATTGCCCGCACCACAACCTTCAAAATAATAAGAAAATTAATTTTGATGCAAACCTCCTCAGCGGGAGGTTTTTTTATGAGCATTCAATTATAAATATGAAAAGCAATAACATTTCTGCATTTTTAATACACCTACATTTGTTCATAAAATAGTAATAATCCTCGTGAAAAAACTCTTACAAATCTCAGCAGCCGTAATATTCATAGTTGCCGCAGCAGTTGTATGGTTATTGTTTGCACCTGCTTCTTCTTACCAAGGCAATAATCCCTACTTATATATTCGTACCGATGCAGCAACTAAAGCAGCCGTATTACAATCACTTAAGGACAGTTCACTTATTACCCGAATTAAAGCATTTAAATGGCTGGGCGATCAATTAAATATCTGGCAAAAACTAAAGCCCGGTAAATATGAAATCAAAGGCAATGAATCCGTTTTTTCATTGGCAAGAAAACTCAGAAATAATCAACAGGTGCAGGTGAATCTTATTATTACCAAACTCAGAACAAAAAATGATTTTGCACAATTGGTGGGAAGAAGGTTTGAAACAGATGCTGATGCCTTTCTTCAATACATCAGCAACAGTGATTCAATTAAACAGTTTGGATTGGATACTAATACTATCATGAGCCTGGTTATTCCTGATACCTATTCTTATTATTGGAGTACATCTCCCAAACGAATTTTGCAAAAACTGGAACAGCAGCATCAAAAATTCTGGACTGCAGAGCGAAAGACTAAAGCTGCGGCTTTAGGTCTATCACCTCAACAGGTTTATATACTTGCTTCGATAGTAGAAGAAGAAACACTTCGTAATGACGAAAAGCCCATCATCAGCAGCGTATATCTCAACAGGCTCAAAAAAGGAATGTACTTAGGTGCCGACCCTACTGTAAAATTTGCAGTGGGTGATTTTTCACTAAAGCGAATTTATTTTGGTCACATCAACTCCACAGCTTCTAATCCCTACAATACCTATAAAAATAAAGGGCTCCCCCCCGGCCCCATCTGCACACCTCAAGCAGTAACTATAGATGCTGTACTCAATACAAAACCTACGAATTATCTTTTCTTTTGTGCCAAACCCGATGGAAATGGCTATCATGCATTTGCTGAAAATGAAACTGACCATTTTAAAAATGCAAAAGCTTATCAGGATTGGTTGAATAAAAGGCAGATAAAATAACTTATTTTGTAGCTGCATGATCAAGATTGTACGCATTGTTACAGAATTGCCGGGTATAAAGCAGGCCATTGCTTTAAGCAAACGTACAAGGCTTCCCGGTTTTGAAGGTGTACCACTTTATGATGTTATCCGTTTCTTTTTTAAGCAAACACAAAAAGTAGGGCTTAATGAGCGTGCTGCAGCTATTTCATTCAATTTTATAATGGCCATACCACCTGCCTGTATTTTTTTGTTTTCATTGGTTCCTTTTTTTCCCATAGCTGATATGTTTAACAGAGAGGTGATGAATTTTGTAAAAGACCTTACTCCCAATATAGCAACACGGAGAGTGATACAGGATTTTTTAAATGATTTTTTTGGACGACCACGCAACAGTTTGTTAAGCTTTGGATTTCTCATTGCCGTTTTTTATTCATCAAATGCCGTTTTGGGAATCATTCACAGTTTCAACCGTTCCATACATGAAAAAGAGATGAAAGGCTTTATGGTGTACCGCTGGAAGGCGATACGGCTCACACTCATAATTATGCTGTTATTCATTGCCAGCATGATAATCCTAATGACACAGGGTGCTATTTTTAAATGGCTGATGGATTTACTGGACATTAAAAATGATTTCACCAAGCTGCTCATAAAAACATTACGCTGGATAGTGATTATTGCCATGTTCTTTTACTCCATTGCATTTATCTATCGTCATGCCCCTTCTGTTGAAAAAAAATGGAAACTTATTTCACCGGGTTCAATTGTAGCTTGCACACTCCTTATACTTTTTACTTTTTTGTTTTCTTACTGGATAAATAATTTTGCTACCTACAATAAAGTATATGGACCTATCGGTACCATTATGGTCATCATGATTTTGATTTATGTAAACTCACTGGTTGTGCTTATTGGATTTGAGCTCAATGTAAGTATCAAATCACTAAGGGCACAATCGGATAAAAGGCTGCATTAATTCACAAACGGAGAAACAAAAACCTGTGCGAATTGTTAATTTTAATAACTAAATTTTATTGATATGAAAAAGCTTTTCTTCTTTTCATTATTGTTTGTGGTATCAGCATCCATGGTGCTTAAACCTGCAGAGTTGCGTATTGGAGATAAAGCCCCATTTCCCGATACAAAAATGACCGACATCAGCGGTAAATCGTATTCGTTTAATGAGGTAAAAAAGAAAAACGGATTGCTGGTAGTATTTAGCTGCAATACATGCCCATGGGTTATAAAAAATCAGGATGTGGCTACAGCAGGTTATAATTATGCACTCAGTAAAAACGTAGGTGTGATTGTTCTTAATTCCAATGAAGCACAGCGTGGTGGTGATGATTCAAAAGAAGCAATGAAGCAATATGCAAAAGACCAAAACTATAAATGGCCTTATGTTATGGATGAAAACAGTGCTATGGCCAATGCCTTTGGTGCAAAAGTTACTCCTGAGTGTTATCTGTTTGATAAGGATATGAATCTCGTATATCACGGCGCTATAACTGACAATCCGAAAACGCCGGCTGAAAGTACCAGAGATCATTTGAAAGTAGCAATTGATGAAATGGTGGGTGGAAAAACAATAAGTATGAGTACGTCAAAAGCTATGGGCTGCACTATTAAACGAAAGTCATAAACCTGCAACCTTTAGTTGCTGCGCAATAAACGCTTGTATTTGCCTGGTTTCATTTGGTTGAAACCAGGTGTTTTTTTGATCCCTTCTAAACCAGGTAAGCTGTCGTTTTGCATAGTGCCTTGTGTTTTGCTTTATCTTTTCAATGGCTTTTTCAAGCGTATAAACACCATTAAAATAATCAAACAACTCTCTGTAACCTACCGTTTGCAGTGCATTTACATGTGACAGATGTTGCAAACGTTCAACTTCATCTGACAAACCGGCTTTCATCATTTCTTCCACCCGTAAGTTAATGCGGTTATATAATTCAGCACGGGGTAAATCCAATGCTATTTGAACAACACGAAATGATCGTTTCTTTTTCGTTCCGCTTTGATAGTGTATGATAGATTTACCCGTTGCTTCAACTATTTCCAATGCCCGCAGCATTCGTTGCGGATTTTGCATTTCACCCTGTGCTGCAAACAAAGGATCTTTTTCTTTCAATTGCGCCTGCAACCATACCAACCCATTTTGCTCATATTGTGCAGTCAAATGATGCCTTACTGATTCATCAATAGCAGGAATGGCATCCATACCGTCTATAAAAGCCCTCAAATACAAACCCGTTCCACCAGCCATAATTACCACATCACTTTTCTTAAATAAATCAGAAACGGTTTGAAGCGCATATGCCTCAAATGTAGCGGCACTTACCGCCTCCTCAACAGTATGGGTATTGATGAAGTAATGCGGCACCTGTTCCAGTTCTTCAGCAGATGGTTTTGCCACGCCTATGTTTAATTCTTTAAAACACTGTCTTGAATCGGCAGAGATAATAGAGCTATTCAGCCACTTTGCAATAGAAATAGCAAGTGCTGTTTTACCAACGGCTGTTGGCCCCGCAATAACGATGACTGTTTTATCCATGAATCAAATTGAGTTTGTGAAGAACTCAGTTTGTTTAGAGAATACTTATGCTCCTAATATCAAAGGTCCGATATGTTAACTACAATTTGTAACAATTAAAAAGCAGCTTCTTCATCTTCACCACCTTCTTCATCTGCCACATCTGCTTCGCCCTCCTCGCCTTCTTCACCAAATCCTTCAGCTCCGGCGTTCAAATCATACTTCTCTTCTACCTCAGCAAGTTTATCACCTACCAATCCTTTGGTTCCGTATTGACTGGGAGCAATTCCTTCTGTACGAATCATGGCAGGATATATAAGTTTTGCATTTTCATCTTTGGTTACATTAATCAGCTCCAGTAAAAAGGTCCAGTACTTATTAAAATCATAAACATATACAAAGCGCTGATTAGGCTCTTTAATTTCACTGCCTATTATGGTTTCTTCCATAAGCAAGGGTGCAGCTTTATACTCTTTATCATATTTTTCCAGTGAGATTTCTCTCCCACGCTGCCAGTGATCGTTACTTCTGTAAAAAGTAGCTTTATGCTTATTATCAAACTCAAAAGATTTTAAAATAACTTCATGCAAATCTTTAAAGTTTTGTGAATGCTTAATAACCACGTCCCTGTAAGTGGCATCATCTTCTTCCCAGTATACTCTGAATCTTAAAACTGCCATAATAGAATAAAATTTCAAATATCAAATTCAATGCTCAGGTCAATATAAATAAATCTAGTGCAAAAATAGTTTTATTCGCTTACAGGTACAAGATTAAATTCTTTGGCTTTGGCTACTAAGAAATCAAATGCAGCTTTGAAGTTGTTTTCCACTTCACCATCCAGAATGGCATCTTTTACAGCATTCTTTAAATCGCCTACAATCTTTGAAGGTGGCACACCAAAGGTTTGCATAATCAGTTCACCCGTAACAGGCGGCTGCCAGTTGCGTATATGATCTTTTTCTTCTACCTGTTTACATCGCTCACGTACCATTTCAAAATTTTGAAGATAGCGTTGTACTTTCTGTTTGTTTTTAGAGGTAATATCTGCTTCACACAAAAGCATAAGTGCATCAAAATCTTCACCGGCATCAAACAATAATCGCCTGATGGCAGAGTCTGTTATGTTTTCTTTGGTAAGGCTGATGGGTCTTAAATGCAGTTCCACCAGTTTTTGTACAAATTTCATCTTTTCATTCAACGGTAACTTAAGCTGATTAAAAATCTTGGGTACCATTCGTGCACCTATTACTTCATGCCCATGAAAAGTCCAGCCATGCCCTTCTTCAAAACGCTTGGTGGGCGGCTTGCCAATATCATGCAATATGGCTGCCCAGCGCAACCATAAATCATCTGTTGTTTCAGTAATATTATCCAGCACCTGCAGGGTGTGATAAAAATTATCTTTATGCCCCTTGCCATCAATATACTCGGCACCTGCCAGCTCCACCATTTGCGGAAAGATGAGCTTGAGCAAACCGCTTTTATACAACAGATCAAAACCCACTGAAGGCTTGGGACTGAGAATGATTTTATTTAATTCATCAGCAATACGCTCTTTGGAAATGATTTTTATACGTTCTGCACATTCAATAATACCCAACCATGTTTCCGGGTGAATGGTAAAGCCCAGTTGCGATGCAAAACGAATGGCACGCATCATACGTAATGGATCGTCGCTAAAGGTTTGTGCAGGTGCTAAAGGCGTTCGGATAATCTTTAATTGCAAATCTTCCCGTCCGTTAAATGGATCAATTAATTCGCCAAACCGATCATGATTAACACAAATCGCCAGCGCATTAATAGTAAAATCTCTTCGCTTTTGATCATCTTCAATTGTACCTGCTTCTACTTCCGGTTTTCGGCTGTGGCTGGCATAACTTTCTTTTCGTGCGCCTACAAACTCTAATTCAAACTGATCAGTTTTTATATGTGCCGTTCCAAAATTTTTAAAATAAGAAACAGATGGTTTTGGATGCAGTTGTGAGGCTACTGTATGCGCCCACTCAATACCATCGCCCACACAAACAAAATCAAGATCCTTACAAACACGGTTTAATAATTTATCTCGCACAATACCACCCACCAGGTAAGCTTCTGTTTGCAATGAATCAGCTGCTTTACCCGCAAGCTGAATTAACGAAAGTTCTTTATGTGAAAACTCAACAATCATTGCGGCAAAAATAGGTTGATTGCAGCAAAGCTCACTGTCTTTAGCCTCAGAAGAATAGTAATACGTAAGAGGATATTTATGGACGAAGTATGGTAATACTTCCATCTTTGTTCCATTTGATAATAGAAGAAGGCTCGTGATGGATAGTTTCTTCCTGACGGTATTTTACGATATAATCTACACCACTTTTTACTTCTTCTTCAATTTCATTATACGTGTAAGGAAAACTATGGTCTACAACATTGGCCGTAGCACTTAACACAGGTTTTCCCAATTGCCTGATGAGCGATGCTACAAATCGATCTTTTACTACCCTGATGGCAACGGTGCCATCTTCATCCGGCACATTCTCTGCTACACCCTGTGGATATTCATATACAACTGTTGTGGGCTTATGTACTCCTTTGATATAATCAAACGAACGGAGATTTTCCTGTGTGGTGTATTTAGGCAAATCCTGTTCATTATCAATCAATACCACAAGATTTTCAGGGCTTCTTTTGTGTTTTAATTCATAGAGGCGTTCCACTGCCTCTTTATTGGTGGCATCGCAACCTATTGCCCATACTGTATCTGTAGGAAACAGGATAAGACCGCCATTGAGTAAAACGGGAATTGATTCTTTAATATCTGGTGTGTAGGGCAATTATATAAATGCTTTATACACATCCATAACAGATGAAGCCGTACTAAAGTTTGAAAATTTTTGAACATGCTGCCAACTTAATTGCAGATGCTTATCAACCAACTCTTTATCTTCCAAAATTTTTTTCATTTGAAAAGCTATCTCTTCAGGTTGAGAAGGATTTACATAAAATGCACCCGGGCCACCTGCTTCCGGCAAACAGGATACGTTGGAGGTAATAACAGGTATTTTGCTCCACAATGCCTCCACAACAGGAATACCAAAGCCTTCAAAAAACGAAGGATAAATCATAGCAGCAGCCATTTGATATATTGCCGGAAAATCGGAAGCATTTTGAAACGATGAGGATTGTTTGGCTTCAGGAGTATCTGATAAAAAGAAGATGTGTTTTTCCAGCTGGTTTTTACGAATGTAATCTTTAACCGTTTGTTTATAAGCAGTACCATTACCAATCACCACAAGCGGAATTGATAACTGATTCTTTATTGTATTAATCGCTTTACATACACCCAACAGGTTTTTACGTTCAATAACAGAACCAACACTGAGAAAAAAAGTATCCGGTAAATTATACAGGCGTTTCACTCTTTGTTTTTCTGCTTCATTTACCTGTTTTCCGAAAGCTTCATTACAACTTTGATAACAAACTTTTATTTTAGAACTATCTGTTTTATAAAACTCAATTATATCATTTTTAGTTTGCTCACTTATGGCAATCACAGCATCCGTATGTTCACAGGCATATTTAAATTTTTTTGTGTAGATACATGCATCAATTTTAGAGTACTGATGTGGGTACCGTTCATGAATTAAATCATGAATTGTTACAACTGATTTGATACCTGTGCGGTGAATATTAAACGGAATTTCATGACTTAAGCCATGATAGAGCTGAATTTTATATTTTTTAAGGTCTTGTTTAACCCAACTGCTGCGCCAGAGCGATGATAATTTTTTATTCAGTAAACCGGATGGCAGAATTTCATTTATCTGCACAAGATCATCAAACGAAAAAAGATCTGAGCGTTTCGGGTTAAATAAATAATACACATGCTCCGGGAAATATGTTGCCAGCGACCGCAAAAGCGTACGGCCGTAATGTCCTAATCCGGTTTTATTGTGAAAAGCCCGTTTGGCGTCAAATCCCAAATTCATGTATGAGTGTTTGTGATTTGCAAATGTGCAGATTAATAAGGATAGTACAATCAATACAAATTGAACGATTCATTTATCTTCGCACAAATTTTTAAATTACATGAAGGAATTCGTTATAGAAGCATGGAATAACAGGGAATTACTAAAAGAAGAAAAGTATGCTGATGCTGTGCGTGCCGTTATTGAAGAAGTGGATAAGGGCAGATTAAGAACCGCCTCCCCGTCTGATGCAGGCTGGCAGGTAAACGAATGGGTAAAGCAGGCGATTCTCATGTATTTCAGCATTCAGCAAATGCAAACATGGGATCTGGCTCCTTTTGAGTTTTATGATAAAATGCTGTTGAAGAAAAATTATAAGGAATTAGGCGTGCGTGCCGTACCACATGCCGTGGCCCGTTACGGTGCTTATTTAGCAAAGAACGTAGTATTGATGCCCAGCTATGTAAACATTGGTGCTTATGTAGATGAAGGCAGCATGGTTGACACATGGGCTACTGTGGGCAGTTGTGCTCAAATAGGCAAAGGCGTGCACTTAAGCGGTGGTGTGGGAATTGGTGGCGTACTGGAGCCATTGCAGGCAAGCCCGGTAATTATTGAAGATGGGTGTTTTATTGGCAGCCGCTGTATTGTGGTTGAAGGTGTGATTGTAGAAAAAGAAGCCGTGCTGGGTGCCAACGTTGTGCTCACCCAATCAACAAAAATCATTGATGTAAGCGGTGCTGAGCCAATAGAAATGAAAGGCAGAGTACCGGCCAGAAGTGTTGTAATCCCCGGCAGTTACACAAAAAAATTCCCGGCAGGTGAATATGGTGTGGGTTGCGCCCTTATTATAGGACAACGTAAACCAAGCACCGATTTAAAAACGAGTTTAAATGATGCGTTGAGAGATTTTAATGTAAGTGTATAAAACAAGCATCCCTCATTATTGACAAAAAAACAACTATCGCTTTCAGGTATCATCGTTGCTTTTACAGGAGCTGTTTTATTTTCAACCAAAGCAGTAATTGTTAAAAAAGCTTTTGCTCACATACACATTGAACCATTATCATTATTGGCAATGCGAATGTTATGCTCTGTTCCTTTTTACCTAGCAGTTGTTCTTTGGCAAAGAACAAAAGAACAACAATCACTTACAGGCAAGCAAAAACGACAGATTGTTCTACTTGGTTTATTTGGCTATTATATCAGCAGCTTTCTGGATTTCTTTGGATTACAATACATATCAGCCGGACTGGAGCGATTGATCCTTTTTCTGTATCCTACGGTTGTCATTTTAATCAATCATTTTTACTTCAGGCAAGCCATAGGCCCTAAACATAAATGGGCCTTACTTTTAACGTATGCAGGTATAATATTGGCGTTTGTTTCGGAAGTGCATGTGAATATGCAAGATGGATTTTTCTTGGGATGCCTTTTGATATTTCTATGCGCCATCACGTATGCTGTTTATATAGCCGGAAGCGGTCAACTAATCCCGATTGTTGGTTCCACACGGTTTACAGCTTATGCCATGCTCAGTGCTGCTGCGGGTGTATTATTAC
>CAYPBV010000048.1:0-17701 GCA_964409025.1 uncultured Chitinophagaceae bacterium
GTTGTTTTTTAACGGAAGATTGTACCTGATTGATTATTGAATAATTGCGTTTTTTTATGGTTGCTTCTTTTACAGCAAACGAAATGCTATCCGTACGGAGTGTTGTATATTTTTTTGAACCTACATCAAAATAACTGAAAACAACAGGTGCTATTTTGTACACACCTTTTACAGCTGTAAATGGAATATCAAATACTTTAATACCTGCAACCGGCGATACAATCTTATTCAACTCTTCTGTTACTCTTGCTTCAAACGCTTCTGCTCCCCCGGGCCAGTTTACTGCCGGCGTGGTGATCATTGGCAAATTACCATTGCCGGAAATTTCAATACGCAGCACAGCAGTTTCATCAGCAGTAAATTGTTTTTGCTGTACATCAGCCTTTAACATGAAATGGCCCACTGCACCTGAAAAAGTTTCCGGCTTGTTAGCTGGTAAATCAAATACGTTTAAATGCACCGGATTTGTTTGGAGCAATATTTCCTCCGTAACAAAAGATTCATCTGTGTGCAATTCCTGTTGCTGTTTACCTGAAATTACATTCATCCAATCTGTACCATCTTTAGCAGCGGTTCTTATAAATCGTACTTTGTTAGAGATTTCTACAGGCTCAATTACCAGTTCACCGCTTTGCAAAGGAAACAACTGTACTTTACGGATAAGATAGCAGTTATACAGTTTGCCATTATGTATTTCTTTGGTAAATATTCCGGTTTCGGGTTCCTCCAAATCAATCACTGAAAAACCATTAAAGGAAGGACGTTTCAAAATCTTAGATTCACTATCCAGCCTTGTGTATAATTTAAATGTTGCCAGTACTGCCTCACCTACATAACAGGATTGTTTGTCAAAAGCTACTTTTACAAACAAATTTTTCCTGATTTTTTCTTTTGCATTTTCATTAGCGCTTAAAAAATAATCAGCTTTTTCCTCCAGTGAACTTTTTGTTACATCAGCATTTACAGTTACCGCATCTGTTACCTGTATGGTAAGGGGAGCTGAGGTAAGCAGTTTTCCGTTTACTTTAATAATAGCAGATGCAATAGCAAGCCTGCCCTTTAGTTTTGGCCGTAAAATATAGGTATAGCTTATATACTCGGTAAGAGAACCATTCACCCATGTCCAGCCATTGCTTTCAATAACATCACCTATTTGTTCAAAATTTTTAAATGAAGGTGCAGTAAACAGATCGGCTTTTGAAACACCTTCAGCCACAAACTGTAATTGTAATGTTTCATCCTGGTGAAGTATGGTTTTACTGGGCACTGCAACCAATTTGGTTTGCGCCTGGGTAATTACTGCAATACTGCAAAAAAGAATCGGATAAATAAAGCTTTTAAGCATTGGGGAACAAAAGTAAAACAAGCAATGTTAAAGCAAATACAACACAAAAGAAGAGATAGTTAAATTGTTTTATCGCTGATATATATGTTATTCAATTTTCTATAACAAAAGTATTGCTGCCCATCGTTTTATCCGGCATCAGCCTTATTTGTTTTATAAATCTCCCAATTGCGGACGTACAATAATATCTTCTACACAGGCTGCAGGTGAAAGTTGAGCCGCAGCAAAAATCATTCTGGCAATATCCTCCGCTTCCATAATGCGCTGATTGGTGTTATCAAAGTCGCCCCAGCTGTCAGTCAATACTGCACCGGGAAAAACAGAAGTTACTTTTATACCATAGGGCTTCATTTCTTCTCTCAGATTTTTACTGAAACCATGCAGTGCAAATTTACTGATGCTGTAAGCACCACCATTGGAATACGCATTTAATGAAGCTATGGAACACATGTTAAAAATGTGACCTTTTTTCTGCTTCATCATTGCGCCAATCAATTTTCTGGTAAGATGATAGGCGCTGTAAAGATTTACAGCCATCATATCTTCAAGGTTGCCCTCCGGCTCATTGTATACACTTCCGGGTTCAAAATTACCTGCATTATTAACCAGCACATCTATAACAACTCCATTATCCAGAATCCACTGCCCGAAATTTTCTGTATCATCTTTTTTTGCCAAATCTCTTGCTTTACCCTTAATGCGTACAGCAGGGTACTTGGTAATGAGCTCCTCAATGGTTTTATACAATCCAAACTCATTTCGGCTGCATAAAAACAAATGATGACCCTGTGACGCAAATATTTCTGCTATGGCTTTGCCTATACCTCTTGAAGCACCTGTTACAACAACATTCATAATTTCAGATTTTAGATTGTAGATTGCAGATTGTTTACAAATCTAAATTCGTAAATCCGAAATCTGAAATGAATTATCGTCACCTCTTTTTTGACCTTGACCATACCCTCTGGGATTTTGATGCCAATGCAATGGAAACCCTGGCAGATGTCTATCAAAAATTAGATCTTAAAAATGCAGGGATAAACGATTTTGAACGTTTTTGCACGCAATACCTGCACCACAATGCCATTCTGTGGGATCGTTATCACAATGGGTTTATTACCAGCGAAGACCTGAAATGGAAACGCATGTGGCGCACATTGCTTGATTTTAAAATTGGCAGTGAGGAACTAGCCAAAACAATGAGTCATGAATTTCTGGACATATTACCCACCAAGCAAAATCTGTTTCCCTATACGCATGAAATTCTGAAACACCTTAAAGAGAAAGCGTATGTATTGCATCTTATCACGAATGGGTTTGAAAAAACACAATGGCGCAAATTAGACAACAGCAATCTGGGTCAATACTTTAATGAAGTAATTACCAGTGAAGCCAGCAATAGTGTAAAACCCAATAAGGAAATTTTTGAATATGCATTAAAGGTTACAGGTGCAGCGTTACACGAAAGTATTATGCTGGGTGATAATTTAGACGCCGACATTAAAGGGGCTATCAATGCAGGAATGGATTGTGTGTTTGTAAATCATCTCAAAGTGGAATTAAATGGCGTACAGCCGAATTATGTAATTTACCATTTGAAAGAATTGGAGGAGATACTGTAAGGCAAAAGGCAATGATGAATAGTGAGTGCGTGAACTCATAGTGTAAAGGTTTATTAATTCCTAAAATATAAAACTTATATTTTTCCAATTAAATCACCAAAAGCCTGAAGTTTATAAAGCATCAAGGGAATTTGTATCTGAATGTTATCGTTTTTCAAAGATATTACCCGATGAGAAAAAATCTGGAATGACTTCCCAAATCTGAATAACTGCTCTATCAGTTCACTTAAACAAAGCAGAAGATGCTTCCGGAATTTCAATCGTGAAAAGAAAATGTTACTATGAAATTGCACCTGGTTCTATTGTAAAAATTGATGCAGCTTTGGATATTACTTACGGGCTGAGTTACTTCAAAAAAAGCAATAGAGAGGTGTTTGGAAAAAAATGATACAAACATTTAAGTTGCTTTCAGGTATGATTTAAAAGTGTGGGTTGATTTATTATTGCCCGTTCACTTCTCAACATTCCGCCAGCACAGTAACCCCGGCCTGCACTTTATCGCCAAGCTTCACATTAATCTTTGTGCCAATTGGTAACAACAAATCAACCCGTGATCCAAATTTGATAAATCCAAGCTCCCCACCCTGCTCTACTTTTTGCGAAGGTTGCAGGTAGTTAACTATACGTTTAGCTAAAGCACCTGCAATTTGCTTTACAAGTATGGTAGTACGTTGATTGCTGAGCACTACGGAATGACGTTCATTTTCCGTAGAAGATTTAGGATGCCATGCCACCAGATATTTTCCTTTGTGGTATTGTGAATATTTTACTTCGCCGGCTATGGGGTTAAGGTTTACATGCACATTTGCAGGGCTCATGAATACGCTTAGCTGTATACGTTTATCTTTAAAGTATTCCTGATCTTTTACTTCTTCAATCACCACTACTTTCCCATCGCAGGGGCTGTAAATAAATTGCTCATTTACAGGAGTACTGCGTTTGGGTATTCTAAAAAAAGAAATGATAAACAATAATAAAAACAAAGTAATTCCAAAAATAAGCCATGCTATTACCGGCAGGGATGGACTCAGAAAATTAAAGGTCAGCAAATTAATAATGATAAAAATTACAGCTGCAATAGATATACTTTTATAGCCTTCTCTGTGGATGGTCATTGATTTTAATTGAGCGGCAAAAGTAAGAAGAAAGAGTGAGCAGCGAGTACTATTCAATCAACTTTAAGAACAACCATACAAATGGAGTTGCTAATAATAAAGAATCAAACCGGTCTAAAAACCCGCCATGACCGGGCAATATATTACCGCTGTCTTTTACACCAGCCATTCGTTTTAGTTTACTTTCCAGCAAATCACCAATAGTTCCTGTAACTGCAGCAATTAATGCAATAACAGCCCACAACCATGCGCTGCCGGGCTCACATACATAACCTATGCTCCCAATAACTGTAACTGAAAGTACAATACCACCAATGGTACCTTCCCTTGTTTTTTTGGGAGAAACAGGTGATAATGGCGTTTTACCTATGAGCGAACCTACTATATAAGCCATGGTATCATTAATCCAGATGGAGGCAATAATAATGAGTGGCACTGCAAAACTGCTGATGCGTGTTAATGAACTGCTCAGGTGTGCAAAGCCATTGCCTTCAACCGTTCCCATGGGCATCCATAATGCGCCGCTGCGGATATTGAGCATCAACGCCCAGCTTAAGGAAATGTAAATTAAGCCAAACATTGAATGCATGATGAGTTTTAAATTTAATTGACGGGTAAATAAGATTTCACTCACCGGTAACAAAAACAAGCAACTCAATCCTGCCATCCAGCCAATGGAATAAAACGATACATCACCCGCAACAAACCAATCATGTGTAAAAAACAACATTAAACAGAAACCTGCCAGCATCACACCATATTTATGAAACGGATTGATGTGCTGATACTCTTTATCAATCAACCCCACCAGCTTTTGATACTCTATCCAGCAGCCAAAATGTATAAAAGTAAACAGAAAAAAGAAGCTCCATTTGTTAACCAACAATCCTGTGAGCATAATCACAGCAAATAATACAGCACTTAAAGCTCTTGTATTAAACGTTTTCCAGTTCCAGGCCATGAACGTTTATGATTTTGGTTGAAAGGATGAAGCAATATTTCCAAACGGGTTTAACTGAGCCGTTAAACTTTCTTCCTTAATACGAATAGCATTTGCGCTGCTTACTGATGTTTTTTGAAATAACACAACTACCGCTGCCAGTGCTACTGCACTAATGGCAATACCCCACCAGGGCAATTCTGTATCCAATTTGGAAACATCAATCTTACCGCCTGTTTTCTTCAGATAAAACACCTGTGATAATGCAAAACCATTATTAAAGAAATGTATAAAAATACCAATCCATACATTGCGGCTTTTATAAAAAATCCAACCCAGAGCAATGCCAAGTATCAATCTGCTTAAAAATAAATAAATGGAAAGATGAATGAGGCTGAATGCAACAGATGTTAAAAGAATTCCCACCCACGGATTTTTTATCCATCGGTGAAAAGTGTTTTGTACTGCACCCCGAAAAAACATTTCTTCAAACACTGCAGGAAAAAAAGCAATAATGATAAGCGCTATAAAATATTCGCCCCAGCCCGTTAAATTACTCATAAGCAATATTTGCTCATTGTATAATTTTTCCATGGCCTCTGCTTTTTGTACCACAGAAGGCCACCCTTTAATAAAATATTTTGTAAGGTCAACAAATGGCTGTGACAGTACATTGGCACAAAATATTAATACAATACCCAGCACTACCTGTTTTACTGTAAAATATCTGGTAAATCCTAACCACAACCAATGCTTACTATGACATAAACGCATAAAAACCCATGCCGGCAAAGCCAGCATTAACAGTGTACTCACTACCTGCATAATGCGTATGGTGTTTACATTTTTGGGGTCGGTCATGGCTTTCATCATCACATTACCCATATCATTTAGCGATGTACCCTGTGGCACTAATGTAAAACCAATTGCCGCCTGAAAAACAGCAGCAATCATCAACCCCACGCCTGTAAACAAAAATAAAAATCCCATTTGCGCCCATCCACTGTAACCTTTTACGCTTTTATATTCCATAACTCTGAGTGAAAGTTTTTAAATTTGCAGTTCTTTTTTATAAAGGTGGTAAAGATAGGCAACATATCGCTTCCTGAGTTTCCGCTCCTGCTTGCTCCAATGGAAGATGTGAGCGACCCTCCCTTCCGTGCTGTGTGCAAGGATAATGGCGCTGATTTAATGTTCAGTGAGTTTATTTCAAGTGAAGGTTTGATTCGTGATGCCATTAAGAGCCGCCAGAAATTAGATTTTGATGAGGAAGAGCGCCCCTTTGGTATTCAAATTTTTGGTGGTGATGAACAAGCACTGGGCATGAGTGCCCGGATTTGTGAAACAGTAAATCCTGATTTGGTTGATATCAACTTTGGCTGCCCTGTAAAAAAGGTTGCCATGAAAGGTGCCGGAGCAGGTGTGTTGAAGGATATTGATTTGATGGTTCGCCTTACCGCTTCAGTAGTAACATCCACTTCACTTCCTGTTACAGTTAAAACCAGATTAGGCTGGGACGACAATAACAAAAACATCATGGAGGTGGCAGAGCGGTTGCAGGATGTGGGCATTAAAGCATTGAGTATTCACGGTCGTACCCGTATGCAGATGTATAAAGGCGAAGCTGACTGGACACTGATTGGTGAAGTAAAAAATAATCCACGCATTCACATTCCCATTTTTGGTAATGGTGATATTGACAGCCCTGAAAAAGCACTTGAGTACAAAAACCGTTATGGAGTGGATGGTATTATGATTGGACGTGCAGCTATTGGTTACCCCTGGATTTTTAATGAAATCAAACACTTTGTACAAACAGGTGAGCACTTAGCACCGCCCACAGTAGAACAGCGTGTAGAAGTTTGTAAAAAACATCTGCATAAATCCTTTGTGTGGAAAGGTCCCAAGGTGGGCATCTTTGAAATGCGCAGGCACTATGCAAACTATCTCAAGGGGCTGCCCAATATTAAAGAATACCGCAACAAGTTAGTTACCCTCATGACAGTTGAAGAAATTGATGCGGTGCTGGATGAAATAATTGTAAAATTCAGCGGTTATGAATTTGCACCTTCAAAAATTGAACTTATCAATTACCACGAAAAATGTCCTGTGGATTAGCTGTGTAAGTACTTACAATGCAACTCATACAATAATACAATCATTGCAAATACATATTTAAAAATCACCCCTGTAAATAAGTAACCACTAATACAGTATTTCTGCTTATAATTTTCCCTTTACTATGTCATCCACAACACCGGGATCCAGCAAAGTAGTTGTATCTCCAAGATTTCCCGTTTCACCTTCGGCTATTTTTCTTAAAATCCGACGCATAATTTTTCCGCTGCGGGTTTTGGGTAGTCCGCTTACAAACTGAATTTTATCCGGCTTGGCAATGGGGCCAATAACCCGTGTTACTGTTTGTAAAATATCCTGACGGGTTAAATGTTCATCATTGTTGTGCATGTGTTCAAAAATTACATAGGCATAAATGCCCTGCCCTTTTACATCATGCGGATAACCCACTACTGCACTTTCAATAACACCGGAGTGCATGTTAATGGCATTCTCCACTTCTGCAGTACCAATACGGTGCCCGCTCACATTCAATACATCATCCACCCTTCCTGTAATTCTGAAATTTCCATCTGCATCTTTCAAGGCGCCATCACCTGTGAAATATAAATTTTCGTACGTGGCAAAATAGTTGGTGCGGCAGCGTTCATGATCGCCATAGGTTGTTCGTATGGTTGCCGGCCATGGTGCTTTGATGCAGAGGTTTCCTTTGATGATGCCGTTTGCATCTGCCTCTGTTACTTCATGTCCGTTTTCATCTACGAGTATGGGTTGCACACCGGGCATGGGTAATGTAGCCCAGCTGGGTTTTGCAGGAGTAATACCCGCCATATTGCTGATTAAACAGCCGCCTGTTTCCGTTTGCCACCACGTATCTACAATGGGACATTTCTTTTTGCCAATGTTTTCATCATACCAATGCCATGCTTCTTCATTAATCGGTTCACCTACGGTGCCCAAAACTTTTAAAGAAGATAAATTTTTTCGCTTCAATGGTTCCAAACCGAAACTCATTAAACTTCTGATGGCTGTAGGTGCAGTGTAAAGAATATTTACTTTGTGTTTATCAACAATATCCCAAAAACGTCCTGTATCCGGCCATGTAGGAATACCTTCAAACATGAGAGAAGTAGCACCTGCACTTAACGGACCATATAAAATATAACTGTGTCCGGTAATCCATCCTATATCAGCCGTGCAGAAATGAATATCACCGGGTTGGTATTGAAATACGTTTACAAATGTATAATTGGTCCACAGCATGTAACCGGCACAGCTATGCACCACACCTTTCGGTTTACCGGTAGAGCCTGAAGTGTATAAAATGAATAACGGATCTTCTGCATCCATTGAAGCTGCAGGAAAGTTTACAACCCCATTGGTTTCCACTTGTGTTTCTGCATGCTCCATTTCATCTTCCCACCACACATCTCTTCCTTTGAGCATAGATACCGGTGTGCGTGTGCGTGTATAAACAATTACTTTTTTAACCGTTCTGTTTCCAATCAATGCATCATCAATTACACTTTTGAGGGGAATATCTTTATTGCCACGGTAAGCACCATCGCAGGTAACAATGTATTCTGCCTGTGCATCATACAAACGATCTGCAATACTCTGAGCACTGAAACCTCCAAAAATCACAGAATGTATGGCACCGATTCTTGCACAACCCAGCACTGCATAAGCCAGCTCCGGTACCATGCCCATATATATACAAACACGGTCACCTTTTTTAACGCCAAGGTTTGTGAGTACTTGTGCAAACTGACAAACACGTTTGTGCAAACGGTTATACGTTACTACTCGCACACGCTCATCAGGATTATTGGGTTCCCAAATAATGGCAGGCTTATCGCCCATTGTTTCTAAATGACGGTCAATGCAATTTTCAGTAATGTTAAGTTTAGCGCCACTAAACCATTCTACTTTTGGTTCTTTAAAATTCCATTGCAGCACTTTGTCCCATTGCTTATGCCAGTGAAAATGTTGTGCTACATCGCTCCAGAAACCTTCCGGGTCTTCAACGCTTCTTTTATAATCTTCTTTGTATTGCTCAAACGATGTAATCTGATAGGGATATGACATGCAATTTGTATTTAAGCCGAAAATTAATTTGTTAAAACGAAATCTCCATAAAAAATTAAAAATGCTAACAGATGCTTGCATGATTCTCATCAGCAATTGTGTAGAAAATACGAACCAATACTTTTAAACATCTGTACTTTTTGTAAGAAATTACTTTATAATAATTCAACAAGTTTTAATTTGTTTGCTACAATCTTCAACGAAACATTATAAGTTTTTCATTTACTGCAAAACCTGCTGATTGTTATCATTCTCCTGTTTCTTGCAAAAAAAATATTTTGCACTATCATGTTTTTATTGAGTGCCGGCATTTTTAACCGGCATTTATATTAAAAAAAGATTGCTAAAAGCCAAAGCATATGATACGATTTACAGCTCCTGTTTTGCTTTTTTTACTTTCTGTACAAGCGTTTTCACAGGGCGCTGAAGAATATGGCTCAGGAATGAAGATTCACCTGAATCAAAACGGTAGTAAGTACATCCGTTTCATTACCTGGAATCAAATCTGGTACCGCAATCAGCAAAACAATCCTGGTTCTGTTATCAACGGCGAAGTAAAAAACAATACCTGGGATATCGGTGCCCGCCGCTTACGTATGCTTACCTATGCCCAACTATCACCCCGTTATTTAATATTGGCTCATATTGGCATCAACAACCAAACATTTGCCACTGGTGGCGGCAGTGGTACAAACGGCACAGGACCTAATGGCGCAGGTAAAAAACCACAAATCTTTTTTCATGATGTATGGAATGAATATGCTTTAATACCTGCTAAGGATCCTGTAACCGGCAATGCCAATAAATACAATGTGTATGTTGGAGGCGGTTTACACTACTGGTGGGGAATCAGCCGTATGAGCAGCGCCAGTACACTCAACTTTATGGCCATAGATGCGCCTATTGTTAACTGGCCGTTGGTAGAAGTGAGCGACCAGTTTGTGCGGCAGTTTGGTTTCTATGCAAAAGGAAAACTGGGCAAACTCAATTATTCAGTAAGCCTGAACAAACCTTATGCAACAAATAATACGCCTGCTTTTGATGCAGTAAAGCAACAACGTGTAGCAACAGATAACAATGGCGATGCCAAAGCAGCAGTACAGGGCTACTTTGATTATCAGTTTCTGGATCAGGAGAGTAATGTACTGCCGTTTCGTGTGGGTACCTATGTGGGTACCAAAAAAGTATTCAACATCGGTGCCGGTTTTTATAATAATAAAGACGGCACCAAAAGTATAGATGGCGGTGGTAATGTAAGCAAGCATAATATCACTTTACTCGGGGCTGATGTATTTGCTGATGTACCCGTAGGCAACAAAAAGAAGAATATGGCCTTTACCGGTTACGGTGTGTTTTATAATTACAACTTCGGTCCTAACTACTGGAGAACAGTTGGCATCATGAATACTTCCACATCTTTTGATCCTAATTTGGCAGCTGCTGCACGAACGTTGAATGGTCCTGGTGATGCACGCATGTTTGTGGGCACAGGAAATATTTTTTATATGCAGGCAGGCTTCTTGTTACCAAAGGGAAAGAAAAACAAAATGCGTGTGCAGCCCTTTGGTGCATACACATGGAAAAAATTAGACTACTTAGATGAAGCAGGAAGTTATTATGATTTTGGGGCCAACTTTTTTATTGATGGTCATCACGCAAAAATTACCCCGCAATACAGCACCCGGCCATTATACTATTTACGCAACGGCATGCGTGTAAAAGATGGAAACAGAGGCGAATTTTTATTACAACTTCAGATATATCTTTAATTGTTCAACCCATAAACCAGCCAATATGAATCAAAAAACAAACGAAACAACGGGCATCTGGAAAGTGATAGGTGCCTCTTCCGTAGGTACGCTCATTGAGTGGTACGACTTTTACATCTTCGGAAGTTTGGCTACTGTAATTGCCAACCAGTTTTTTCCAAAAACAAATCCCACGGCTGCATTGCTTTCCACACTGGCCACATTTGCTGCCGGTTTTATTGTGCGTCCGTTTGGGGCATTGGTATTTGGACGGCTCGGCGATATTGTAGGAAGAAAATATACGTTTCTGCTCACATTAATTTTAATGGGTGGCTCTACGTTTGCCATTGGTTTAATTCCAAGTTATGAAAGCATTGGTTTTGCAGCACCCATATTGGTTTTAGTATTACGATTGTTACAAGGCCTGGCACTTGGTGGTGAGTATGGAGGTGCTGCTACTTATGTGGCCGAACATGCACCGGCAAACAAACGTGGTTTTTATACATCATGGATTCAAACAACAGCCACGCTTGGCTTATTTGTTTCATTGGGGGTGATATTAATAACACGCCACAGTCTGGACAGTGATTTGCAAACATCAATTGCCAAGTTTAATGACTGGGGATGGCGTGTGCCGTTTCTCGTTTCCATCTTACTTGTTATTGTTTCCATTTACATCCGTTTAAAGATGAACGAATCACCCCTGTTTTCCAAACTGAAAGCAGAAGGTAAAACATCTGTAAACCCATTAAAAGAAAGCTTTGTACACAAGGCCAATCTAAAGATGGTGTTGCTTGCATTGTTTGGCGCCACTATGGGGCAGGGTGTGGTTTGGTACACAGGACAGTTTTATGCGCAATCGTTTATTGAAAATGTTTGTAAAGTGGATTTTGATCAAAGCCGCACACTGCTGATATGGGCTATTCTATTTGCCACACCTTTCTTTGTGGTATTTGGCGGATGGAGTGATAAAGTGGGACGTAAATGGATCATGATGGTGGGTATGTTACTTGCTATTGTTACGTATCGTCCGCTATTTGGGAAATTACAGCATATAAGCGATGCCAAACAAAAAACAGAACTAACAGATAAACGTGAAGTAAAAGTTACCGTTACTTCTATTGGCAGCACTACTGACTCACTTCGCAAAACAATGACAACATCATTTTACGGTGATGGTATGAAGATGACGGAAACAAAAATGGATACAGTGTATGCACAGGTGGGCAAAACAACCTTAAAGCCGGATGTAAAAGTTACGAAAGTCCTCAGCAGCAATGGCTACTGGACTATGGTGGGCATCGTATTCATTATGATCTTGTATGTAACGATGGTGTATGGTCCTATTGCAGCATTTTTAGTAGAGTTGTTTCCAACAAAAATCAGATACACCTCTATGAGTTTACCGTATCATATTGGTAATGGTGTGTTTGGTGGATTAACACCCTTTATTGCTACATTGCTTACTACCATTTATGTAGATGATAAACTATCAGGTTTGATGTACCCGATCTTGATTGCTGCAGTTTGTCTGGTGATTGGTGTATTGTATGTAAGCAATAAGATTGACCCGGATGTTACAGATTAGCAAAAGACCTGACAGGTTAATAAAGTTGAAACAGCATGCTATTAAATGATTCGCTTTGAAATTTCATGAACAAACCTGTCAGCGTCTGATATTGGATAGATAAAGCTTTATTTGACACTGACAGGTTGTGAACCTTGCTGAAGAGTCTTATTAAATACTTAGCTTGTTTTGTGCTCAACCTGTCAGGTCTTATAAAACAGGCCCTGTAAAACAAATTTGTTTAACTATTAATTATAAAAAATATGAATCAAGTAAAACGCTGGGCAGGAATCGTATGGATGTTTATTGCACCCGTTGCAATGTATTACCTCGTTCAAACAGCATTGTCTGAAATTGAAAAGAAACCCGTGATTGATACCAAAATTCAATGGGGGGTGTTCATAGCTGTTTTCATTCCCATCGCTATTGGAATGTGCATTTTTGGCTACTATGCCATGAAGGGTGAATATGACCATTTGCCTGAAAGTTCCAAGGAGTTGGAGCAGGATTACAATGCTTCGACGTTGGATTGAATAATTTCATTTGTAGGCGTACCTATGCAAAAGCAGGCGTAGTTCCTTATGAAGCACCCGTCTAATATTGTAGTAAAATAACAATATGACTATTAAACAAAAATATTCCTCATAGCTATATGTCTTTTTTAGCTACAAAAAATGAGTGAATAATTAGGAGGTTGTTATTTTTTTTTTTTCTTTATTAGGCAGGATGATAATCAAACTATTAACATCTAAATTTAAAAAATTATGAAAAAAATCCTAACACTCTTACTAATTGTATTTACTGCCATAACTACTTTTGCCGGCAATACTGAAGTTCCAAATCAAAAAGATCAATCAACTTTTAAAATGGCAAAGAATGATGTAGAGGGAGAATGTACTATATCTACTTCTCATACTTTACATGAATTTGTTTGTTTAGGAAATCCTCTGACTATTACTTAGGCTTGTACGGAGACCAGAAGCACCCGTGCAGCTGCTTACTCGGCTGCAGCTGGCTGTGCGTACAGCGGCGCTTATCTCGGCTATCTGGCTATTGTTGAAGGCTGCTGGTAATTCTAATCAAACAACTATCATCCTGCCATTTTTAGTGTTCAGTTTACGAGGACATTATTTGTTTTCAAAAAATAAAAATTAATTTATGAAAAAGTCTATTATCATACTTATATTATTTCACTTTGGATTCCTTTCTAAAGGACAATCTCCCTCAACTCTCAGACTTCAATATACAGTTGTGAATAAAATTTATCAAGCTGATGCTAAACAAAATTCTGTTTTAATTGCCCAGCAAGAATTAATGGCAAAGTTTTACAAAAAAGGTAACTGTTATTTTTTCTATGCTACCCCTATAGATACCGGGACAACTATTAATTCAAACATGGGAGCCGACGTGTATGCAAATGCAAGCTTTAAAAAAGATAGTTTGCAAATGGTACAGTATCGTAATGTAGATTCTTCGTTTAATCTAATTTATCTACAAAGAGGCGAAAGAAAGTTGCTTAATAGGTTTCCAATAGTTAACGGCTTTCAAAAATGGAGCGTTTTGCCTCAAACAAAAAAAATCGGAAGTTTTAACTGTCAAAAAGCTGTTTGGAAAGATGATGGAGATATTGTGGCTGAAATATGGTTTGCGCCTGACATTCCAGTTTTCTATGGGTTGCAAAATTTTGAAGAGGTTCCCGGGTTAATCATTGAGGCTACCTTGATGTATCCTCATATTGAATTTAAACTGATGAAGTATGAAGCAAATATTTCTTTGAGAGAAGAAGAATTACTACCAATATATATGCGTGGCACCCCTAACTTACTTTCGAAAGAGGATTATTTGAATGCGCAGGAACGATTACGAAAACTTAGAAGGACGCAGGGTCGTTTAAACTAGATGTGGTTTATTCTCGTAATTTAAGGTAATTGTACAAAGTATAGTATGAGTAAATAGGATTACCTGAAAAACAATACTACTCATGCCGGCAATAAAAACATCATATCTTTTTTGCATTCCATTTTTGCTTCTGTCCTTCATTAGTAAAGCCCAGGTTGCATTAAACGGTGTTATTTCTGACACTGCAAATATGCCTGTTACAGGATGTGTTATAAAAATCAAGAAGAAAAATAAGGTTGAATTTTTATACTTTGAAGTTCTGCATCAAAAATCCGACTTTAATATCATTTTGCAGAAAGTTAAAAAGGGAGATACACTTGAAATACAAATTGAGCATAGTTCTTATACGCCTGTCACTGAAATATTGGTTGTATTAGAAACAGCGCAGAAAAATGAACTGAGGGTCAAGCTTTATCCTTTTGTTAGACAATTGAAAGAAATCGTTATTAAGCCTGCCTTTTGGAAGCGTGGTGATACTACTATTTACACAGTTGACAGTTTTGCTACAGGTGAGGAGCGAAAACTAAAGGATATATAACTAAACTGCCCGGCTTTACTATTGATAATGAAGGCAACCTTAAATTTAAAAATAAAAAAGTTGAAAGAATTTACATTGAAGGAGAGGATTTGTTTGCAGATCGCACAGCATTATTATTGGAAAGTTTTCCTGTCCACGTATTATCGCAGGTAGAGGCCATAGAAAATGATCCTAAAAACAAATTACTTAAAGGGCTTTCCCTGGAAAATCAAACTGTAGTTAATCTTAAGCTTAAAGACAAAAAAAATGTTGTGTTTGGCGATGCAGAACTTGCAGGAACAACGAATAAACGATATGCACTAAATCCCACAGTGTTTTCAGTAACCAAAAAAGTAAAGTTTGCTACGGCAGGATATTATAATAATATGGGCACAAATTTTGAAAAAGTTTATCCCCCACTTAAACTTTCTTCAGTTACGAATCCACCTTCCTTACAAATTGGGAACATCTATACTATTAATAATTTTAACGTCTCAAGATACATTTTGAACAGGTTGATGAATCAACAATTTGTATCCAATTACAAATTGTTTAAAAAGGTAAACTCCAAAACGGAATTCTCCTATGGGAATGAACACATCAATCAAACCTACTCATCTCAAAATATTTTTATTGATACATCTTCAACCCTTAATCGTTTTGACAGCACATTTAACAATAATTTTAAACGCCGTACAGGAGTAAAGCATGAAATGGAATGGCTTAATGGAAGCAAAGAACGTTTAGTTGCCGGGTTTACATGGGAAAAAACGCTAAAAGGCAATACCTCATTTAATAATATTAAGCAGCAGATTTTAAGTGATACAATTATATCAAATGGAAATGAGGATAGGGTTTTTTTAAAAATTGATCTTCAATATACCCGCAGGATTGATTCATTAAAAGCCATAGTAGTAAAGTATAAATATCATCAACACAAAAATGAGCAAATCGGAACCTCCTTTAATGATAAAATCAGTGCCATCTTTGGCATAGGAAATTCCGATTTTAATCTTGCTTTGATTGATGGTTTAACCAACATTAAGGAACAGGAACTGAGATTTGAATGGCTTCGTAAAAATTCAAAGTATATATTCTCCCACAATCTCATAGTTACAAGGAACACTATGGGTTTAAATACTAATTTGAATGCAGGTCAGAAAAGTAATCCTGTTTTTGGCACCATCAATTTTCAGGAGTTTTCCAATGCCGGAACTTTTCAGCATAATAGTGCAGAGTATCTTTTAAGATATAACAAAAAACAAAACCAAAATATTTTAAACATTGAGTTATATGGAGGTGGTTCTTACTTAGTCCGGAAAGAACTAAACAGGTTTATTGACAGAAAATTGCTGCCGACAGCACGTTTCATAGTCAGTTATACATTGTTGCCAAAGAAAAACATAGCTCTTCCATTTGCTATTGAGTTTCTAAACAAACCGGTTAGTATAGAAAATTTACCACGCAACCCATTGATTGTTCAATACACCTATTTTCAACAATTAGCTTACCCTTTGCGAACTATTCCTACAATTAAAGCAAGTGCGGGTTTTTCGAAGTTAAAGCTCAATGGTATATTTAGTTATTTCCAGTTTAGCTTTACAAGTACATTGATTTCTGAGGTTACTACAAATCGGTTTAATTTGTTTTTCAATTTTGAAGAAAGAAGGCTGGTTTCCAGAGCAACGAATCAGTATGGGTTTAGTACTAATCATAATATACCTGTAAGTTCCTTAAAAGCTGTTTTTGAGGTGAATTTGAATAGTTATTTGAATGAGCAACTTTTACAATCAGGAAATCAGCTTATTAAAAATACCAATCTTTGGTCTAGTGCTATAATGCTTTTACGATTTAGAAATTTTAAAAGGTTTTCATTCGTGATTGAGACCGCAGCATCGTATTCCCAAAATTTCGTACCATCATCTTCAGGGTTTAATGATTTGGAAAGAAAGATATTGAACTTAACACCCAAGTTCAATGGCAGATGGAATATGGCGAAGAACTTCTCAGCAGGCATTCAATCAGCATGGCATCAATTTGATTTATTGAACAATCCGATTAGTTTATTATTTGCAGATGCTGATTTGATTTGGAAACCAAAAAATTCGAAATTTTCATTTGAAATGAAAGCTGAAAATCTGTTTAATGAAGAAGTCTTTACTTTGACAAATGTTTTTTTTAATGCTCAATCATTAACAAGTATTCCATTAATCGGTCGGAATATTCAGGTGTCAGCTAGGGTAAATTTTTGATGATTTATTTCCTTAATAATTTAACATTCAAGTGGACTCTCTGAAGTAAATGGAAGCCATTCTTATTCAATGGGGCGTATTTATAGCTGTATTTATTCCCATCGCCATTGGTATGTGCATCTTTGGCTATTATGCCATGAAAGGTGAATATGATCACTTGCCGGAAAGCTCCAAAGAGCTGGAGCAGGATTACAATACATCCACACTCGATTGAACTTAATCAAATCACTGTGCATGGTTTCAATCCATGTCTTTGTTTGGAAATAGGCCAATCCGTTGTTTTTTATTAATTTCCCCGCAATCAGGAGATGCATCAGATGACGGAAGATTCCTTACATACTGAAATAGATTGGATTGATCGTTTAAAAGAAGATGATCTGCAGGCTTTTGATGCATTGTATTGGAAATACCAGAAAGCTGTTTTTCAAAATGCGTTAAAACTTACCAGGGAAGAAACATTGGCAGAAGATATTGTTCAGGAAGTGTTTATCAATCTCTGGGAAAAAAGACACAGTATTGACAGCTCCCGGGG
>CAYPBV010000048.1:17711-22847 GCA_964409025.1 uncultured Chitinophagaceae bacterium
CTCCCGGGGTGTGGGTGGGTGGTTGTTTGTGAGCAGCTACAACCGGGCTGTAAACCTGCTCCGTAAAAAACTTAAAGAGTGGGAAGCTATCCGAAATATGAGTGATGAAGAGGAAACAGTTGATACATCCGTTTTTGATGTGCAATACGGCATCCTCACTAATGCTATGGATACACTTTCACCTCAAAAAAGAAAAGTATTTGAGCTTTGCAAACTGCAGGGCCTCACTTATGAGCAAGCGGCTGCACAACTGAACATCTCCAAACATACGGTTAAAGAATACCTGGGTGCAGCCGTCAACACCATAAAAGAGTATGCCCAACAGCATGGAGCCAGGCTGGCCGTACTTCTTTTTCTCAAAACCATTGATGTTTAAATATTTTTCCTGCTGATACCCCCCCGATTTTCTGCATCTGTTGTATTTATAATAAAACAGATCAGTGGATACTCAACAACAACTGCAAGAACTTTTTGCATCCCGTAGCTGGACAGATGAACAGAAAACATGGCTCCTTGAGTACCTGGAGCAGAACAATACTGCTGAACTGCAGGTGTTGATGCAACAGTTTTTTGCTATTAACACTAACCTTGAATCCAAATTAAAAGATGTACAGGCACAGCATCTGCTGGATAAAATTCATCAACACATTCAACCTGCTGCCCCTGCCAGGATTGTGAGGTTCTCTTATCGTAAATGGGTGGCGGCAGCTGCAGCTGTTATTTTATTATTTACAGCAGTTTATTGGTTCTTTACACAACAGCAACGTACTACTTCTTCTCAGCCCGTAGTTACTAATATTACCAATGATGTTTTGCCTGGCGGTAATAAAGCCATTCTCACATTGGCTGATGGTTCAGCCGTAGTGCTGGATTCTGCAAAAAACGGAATGCTTTCGCAACAGGGCAATACCAGTGTACAAAAAACAGCCGATGGTAAACTGGCTTATAACAGTAAAGCATCAGGCAGCAATGAAGTGCTATATAATACCATTTCAACACCCAAAGGCGGTCAATATCAAATGACCCTCGCTGATGGTTCCAGGGTTTGGTTGAATGCCGCTTCCTCACTTCGCTTTCCGGTGGCGTTTAGCGGTAAAGAACGAATAGTTGAGTTAACAGGTGAGGCTTATTTTGAAGTAGCCAAAAATAAATCCAAACCTTTCAAAGTAAAAGTGGCCGGCACATCTGAAGTAGAAGTGTTAGGCACTCATTTTAATATCAATGCTTATGCTGATGAAACTGCTGTTACCACTACACTTTTGGAAGGTAAAGTAAAAGTGAATGGCAACAACGCTGCTGCCGGTAATGGACTCGTTCTCATACCGGGTGAACAATCACATTTTTATACAAACGGTGAACTCACAAAAAATAAAACAGCAGATGCAGAAGCAGTGCTGGCATGGAAGAATGGCAAATTCAATTTTGGTGATGAGGCCAGTATTGAAACGGTGATGCGCCAGGTTGCACGCTGGTATGATGTGGAGGTTGAATACCGTGGTACAGTGAAAGGTGCTATCGGCGGTTCTATTTCCCGTAATGTGAATGCATCCAAAGTGTTTGAAATGCTGGAGATGACGGGTGTGGTAAAGTTTAAAGTAGAAGGAAAAAAAGTAATAGTAATGCCTAAGTAAACCAAAACAGGTTAGCAAAAAAACGCCCCGGGTTAGGAGCCGGAGCGTAACAGATAGCTAACCTTCAAAATAAATGTCAGGGAAAGACAGATTATTTATTGATTAACTAAACCAAACAAAGTTATGCTTTTAAAAGCTCTTTGTGTTCAACCGTATTGTGTACGGAGTGCACTCATCAAAACGCTGTTAGTTATGAAGTTCTCAGCCATTTTTATCCTGGCGGCTTGTTTGCAGGTTTCAGCAAAGACTGATGCGCAAATAACGGTGACTGCTAAAAATGCAACCCTCAGGGAAGTGTTTAAGCAATTGCAGCAGCAAACCGGTTATGATTTTCTGTACAGCAGTGATCTGTTGAAACAGGCAGGCAGGGTAACTGTTGATGTAAAAAATGTAAGTCTTGAAACAGCCTTGCAGCAATGTTTAAAAGACAAGCAGCTTACGTATTCAATTGTTGACAGAACGATTATCATTAAACCGGCTCCGCAGTTGAACACTGAAGCAGCATTGCCACCCCCGCCTATTGAAGTAAGAGGCAGAGTGGTAAATGAAAAAGGAGAACCGGTAGAAGGTGTTACCGTTACAGTGAAAGGCTCTGCGAAAGCAACCGCTACAGATGCTAATGGTGTGTTTGTTTTAACGGAAATCAAAAGCAGTGATGTGCTGGTGTTTACCGGTGTGCAGATAGAAACAGCCGAAGTAAAAGTAAACAACCGCACTATCCTTGAAGTAACACTCAAAGATAAAATCACAACCATACAGGAAGTAACTGTAAGCACCGGTTATCAAACTATTTCAAAGGAACGCAGTGCAGGTTCTTTTGCAAAAGCTGATTTAAGTATTGTACGGGATCGTTCTGTAAGTATGAATGTATTGCAACGGTTGGATGGATTGATTCCCGGCTTAACCATTAACAATGCACCCGGCTCTGAGCAGGTACTCATCCGTGGTTTAAGTTCAGTAAATGGAACCAGAGCACCGCTGTATGTAGTGGATGGTATTCCGCTCAATGATCTCAACAGCATCAACCCACAGGATGTAAGTGATGTTACCGTATTGAAAGATGCTACTGCTGCTTCCATCTGGGGCTCACGTGCTTCTAATGGTGTAATTGTGTTCACTACCCGTAAAGGAGCTGTATCAGATAAATTAAGAATACAGTATGATGGTTTTGTAAACTTCCAGGGCAGGCCTGATCTGAATTATATTCCTACGATGAACAGCCGGGAGTTTATTCAAACGGCTCGGGAAGTATTTGATCCGGTTGCTTTTCCCTGGAATAATGTATCAGGTTATGTAAACATTGCATCAGTTGGTGTGCCACCGCATGAAATGATTTTGTACAATCAATCACGTGGACTTATATCACCGGCACAAGCCAATCAAAGCCTGGATAGTCTGGCGAATATTAACAACAGAGATCAGATAAGTGATTTATGGTACCGTAATGCCGTGTTGATGAATCATACCGTTTCCTTATCCGGTGGCACTAAAGCTTATTCATTTTATGGTTCGCTGGCTTATACCAATACACAATCCAACAGGCCGGGTGAGCAAAACAATACTTATAAAGTAAACCTTCGCCAGGATTTTAACCTGCACAAATACATACAGGCTTATCTGATTACTGACTTAACCAATAATGTAACATCTGCTAAAAGAACGATCAATATTGATAACCGTTTTTATCCTTACCAGTTGTTTAAAGACGATGCAGGCAATTCTCTTTCCATGCCCTATATGGCTACGCTTACTGATTCTACACGTATTGCTTATGAAAACCGCAGTAAGATCAGTCTTGATTATAATCCTATGAATGAGTTTGATTATGGCTATACAAAAATCGATGCTTTACTTAACAGGATCATTTCCGGAGTTACTGTAAAATTATTACCCGGTTTACGTTTTGAAGGTACCTATGGTTATATCAAAGGATCGAATAACACAACTTCTTTTGTTGATGAAAAAAGTCATTTGGTGCGCCAGGAGTTAGTGCAGTTTACGGTCGCTGCTACACCATCAGCTACACCTGTTTATTATTTACCTACAACAGGTGGACGTTATACGGTTAACAATACCAATCAACGGAACTGGACAATACGTAATCAAATGCAGTTTGATCAGTCATGGAACAAACGCAAACATCAACTCACTGCATTATTGGGGCAGGAAGCACAGGAGCAATTCTCAACCTTTACTGCTACTACACTTCGTGGTTATAATGAAACTTTACAAACCTATGCGGCTATTGATTATTTAACGCTGGGCACTACAGGAGTGGCATCACCCGTTATGGCGAACAACACCAACCGGAGTATTTTAAACAATGATGTGTTCCGTAAAACAGAACAGCAGATCCGCTTTACTTCTTATTATGCCAATGCAGGTTATACTTATAACAGGAAGTATTCAATAAACGCCAGCTGGCGTATTGATCAGAGTAATTTATTTGGTATTGATAAAGCTGCACAAAACAAACCGGTATGGAGTGTGGGTGGAAAATGGTTGTTGAGCGAAGAGAATTTTATGAAAAGCTTCAAAAGCATCAATCGCCTGGCCTTGCGTGCTACCTATGGTGTTACCGGTAATGCACCTACGCCCGGTACAGCATCATCCTATGATATTTTAGTTGCTTCCATGAGTAATTTTTTACCGGGTGGTACAGGTGTTCGTATCTCCACACCGGGTAATACCAAGCTTACTTGGGAAAGTACCAACATCATCAACCTTGGCGCTGATGTTACAGTACTGAACAACCGTTTAAGTGGTTCAATAGATGTGTATTGGAAAAAAACACAAAATCTTATTGGTGTACAGGTGGTAAACAGTTTCACCGGTTACGCAACCATTACCGGCAACTTTGGCGATTTAAAGAACAGGGGCGTTGAACTCAGTATTACTTCTGTGAATGTAGAGAAGAAAAACTTTTCATGGACGACGGTATTGAATATGGCGTACAATAAAAACATCATCACCAATCTTGTTACAGCCTCTCCTGTTTCAACAGGAGCTTTAAAAATCAGCCAGCGTTTTCTTACAGGATATTCTGCCTTTTCTGTATTTGCTTACAACTATGCAGGGTTGGATACACAAGGCGATCCTATGATTCAATTGGCAGATAAAACCGTTACCAAAACAAGAAATATTTCACTTCCCGGTGATGTATTGTTTATGGGAACCTATCAACCTGTTTGGAGCGGCGGCTTATCAAACATCTTCCGTTACAAAAAACTTTCACTCAGTGTAAATGCAATTTATAATATGGGACATGTAATGCGTCGTGATGTACCTTCTTTCTTCACCCCCAACAATTATTCAGGAAGATTGATGCATGGGAATCTTGACTTTCAAAGCGGCAATGCTCATTCTCTTTTCTTAAACCGCTGGCGTCAACCGGGAGATGAAGCGTCTACTGATGTTCCTTCTTTTGTAGCCAATACAGCAACCAGCACCAGCAGAAGGGAGATCATGTATTACCTGCGTGCCCATACCAATGTACTGGATGCTT
>CAYPBV010000049.1:0-14982 GCA_964409025.1 uncultured Chitinophagaceae bacterium
GTACATCATGGATGGGAATGTATGCACTTAATATGATGGACATCGCTCTTGAAATTGCAGTGCATGATGAGTCGTTTGAAGATACTGCCACCCGTTTTTTTGAGCATTTTATTTTAATTGCAGAAGCATTGAATGAGCAGCATACCTGGAATGAAGAAGATAAGTTTTACTATGATGTGCTTTGCCTGCACGATGGCACACACATTCCGCTCCGCATTCAATCTGCTGTAGGGTTAACAAGTTTATACGCAGTATCTACCATCAAAAAAAATGTATTGGGCAGACTAAAAGATTTTAATAAACGAATTAACTGGTTTGAAAATTACCGTAAGAGCAACGGCCGTTACTGGCCCAATGAAGAGCGGAGCGACAGTGATGAAATTCTGTTATCCATTGTTCCAAAAGAAAAATTGATTGCTATTTTGAAACGATTACTGGACGAAAACGAATTTTTATCTGAAGGCGGTATCCGTGCATTATCAAAATATCATGAAAGCAATCCATACTCTGTTGAAATTGAAGGGCATATTTATTCTATTAAATATGACCCCGGCGACAGTACCAGTGATATGTTTGGAGGTAACAGTAACTGGCGTGGGCCGGTTTGGATGCCGTTGAACTTCTTAATCATTCAATCTATTCGCCGTTTTGGAAAGTTTTATGGTGATGGTTTACAGGTAGAATATCCCAAAGGCTCGGGTAATATTTTAAATCTTGAACAGATTGCAAAGCAACTTACAAAGCGTGTGTTTGATTTGTTTTACTTAGATGAACTGGATGAACGCCGATGTTATGAAAAATACAACTGGTTTTACAAGCAAAAAGAAAACCGTCATCTTGTTTCTTTCTATGAATATTTTCATGGGGATAGTGGTAAAGGTTTGGGAGCATCACATCAAACCGGCTGGACGGCTTTGATTGCACATTTGCTGCAGGATTTATAATTCCGGAACAGATTCTTCAGGTAATGGCTGAATCACCTGCAAATCATCCGCTTTTCTTGTGCGAATGGTATTTACAGGCCATGCTTCCATTTCCGTTTCAGGAAATTCAAATGTAAGGAGGCTTCTCATCTGTTCATCTGTTAACTGCGGATGTAGCCATTGCTGTGCCAATTCTTTAGTGAGTATAAGCGGCATACGCTCACTGTTGGGCCCGTGGTTATGAATTTTTTTCATAAGTGCATTGGCTGGTCTTGTAATAATGGTGAATGTGCCAATCAGTTCACCTGTTTCTTTATCAGGTAACGGTGAATAATTGTACAAACCGGCAAAACAGAATACTTCTGTATTTTTTACTTTAATGAAGTACGGCAGTTTTTTCTTCCACCCCACTTCACGATGTTCAAAAAAGCCGGTTGTAAATACAAGACATCGTTGTTTGCGCAGGCGATGCCACACACTGCGTTTATCATCCAGTATTTTTTCACTGCGTGCATTGGCCATGCTGCTGCGGTATTGCTTGATCTTGTCTGGTGTATTCATATAATCAGCAATCAATCCCCATTCAAAGTATTTGAGCTTTACTTTTCCATCTTCAAAAATCACTATCGGAAACGGATGCCAGCCTTGTGCTACCTGGTGATAGGTGGGGGCGAAATCAAATTCGGGAATTTCATCTATTTGAATAAATTCAGTGATGAGTTTAATGGAAGAGAAGTAACTCATGTCGTAACACATGGCGCAGAATTTTCAATTTCCTCTAAAGGTATTTCAACTCTGTTCAACTCCCAACTTGCAATCAGGAACAATTTTCCAAAACGGTCTTTTAATTGAATGTTTGTTTTATGATTGTTCCAATCTTTAAAATTTTGAAGCATATACTTATTCAATTGTCGTCTTAATAGTAATGGCGGGCTCCATTTTTTCAGCAATAAATTCACATAGCATTGATAGGGCAATGGTTGAGCAGCGGCTTTTAACAACCGCTCTTTATGTTCCGGGTTTTCACTATCATACAAAAATGCATAGTTATCTTTTTTCAACTGTGCATAATGATAATCGGCACGATGCCGTTCCATATCCCGTTCTTTATTATAATAAGTGAATAAAATTGGGATGAAAGCCTTTTCATCATCTTTTGCCCGCATGTAATGCTCTCTTACAAAGAGTTTGGGTTCTTTGAGCATGGCTTCCATGAGTTCAACCGTTAATAATGCAAATGGATTGTGCATGGTTCATTATTTTACAACAAACAATTCCTCCCACCGGGTTGTATACCTTGGACTGCGTAATTCCTGCCGCATCTTCCAGTCACGTGAAGTACCGCTGGCAGCAAATTTCAACACATCATTCCGCTGACTGAAGTTGACATTATCAATCATCGCCATCAGTTTACGGCCGCAATTATTGGCGGGAGCTGCAAACAGATTTCCCTGTATCGAAGTGTCCGGTACCAATCCGCTTAACATCACACCCGCTTTTTTATAAACCGTTCCCGGTTGAAATAACTGGTCAACCAATGATACTGCCTGTTTAATTAATTCATTGGTAAGCGAAGTAGCAGCAGGTAATGTAGCATACCTGCTGTGCGTAACGCCATGATGAAAGCTTGCGTTATGGTTCTCCTCTTTTGTTACCACAAACACACTGATGATGCCTGCAGCGCTTTGTTGTCTCCGCAATTTTTCAGCAGCTCTTGAAGTATAGGTAGCAACGGCCTCTTTAATATCATGGATGTTATTGACAGCACTGCCAAACATGCGGGTGGTGGCAATCATTTTTTTAGTTACCAGCTCATCTTCCATTTCCCGTGAGGGAATACCGTTTAACTCACGGATAAGTCTTGCACCCACTACACCACCCAGGTGCGTACGGGCAAACTCTTCACTCATTTTACTTAACTCCAATGCATCATAAATAAACCATTGCTCTTTGAGCTTGTGTGCATAACGACCACCAATACCCCATACATCATCTACTGCTGTATGTGCAAGTGCGGTATGAATTTTCTCCTCTGTATCCAGCACCACTACGCAATTGGTTTTTTGTTTATTTTTTTTGGCCAGCCGGTTGGCAACTTTAGATAATACTTTGGTGGGCGCTACTCCTACTGATACTTTAATGCCTGTCCACTGTTCTACTCTTTCCCTTATCTGCACGGCAAGCGACTGTAATTCTTCCCCCGGGAAAATACTCAGGTCCAGAAATGCTTCATCTACTGAATATACTTCTACCTGTTGTGGGCCAACAAGGGTGCGTAATGTTTCCATTACCCGAAAGCTTATATCGCCATACAGATTATAGTTGCTTGAAAACACCGCTACATTATGCTTTTGAATCAATGGTTTGGCTTTAAAGTAAGGGCCGGCCATTTCCACACCTAATACTTTTGCTTCATCGCTCCGGGAAATAATACAACCATCGTTATTGCTCAGCACAACAACGGGTCTATTATCCAAATGCGGTTTGAATAAACGCTCACAGGAGCAGTAGAAATTATTGCAGTCAACTATCGCCTTCATACCATCATTATTCAAATGAATGAATTGAGTGCACCACCATACCCCATATCCTGAAATCATTAAACTCTGCTACATTAATATTTTTGTAGCGCTGGTTTTCAGCAATTAAAAAGGCAGAAGAAAAATTTTTATGAAACCGCCGAACCAATAACTCACCATTCAATACGGCTACCACAACTTTTCCGTTTTGCAATTTGAGCGACCGGTCTACAATTAAAATATCACCGTCAAAAATGCCGGCCTCCGTCATAGCATCGCCTTTCATACGAAAGAAAAACGTAGCCGGTTTGTTTTTAATGAGCTGTTCATTTAAATCAATACCCCGCTCCATATAATCATCTGCAGCGGCGCCAAAACCTGTAGCATTGGCGGTTTTTACTTCCTGTTGTGTAAACTGTTTGCTGCCTCGGTAAGCAGCTCCAAAGAATTCTTCCCCATCCATAATGAAAAATTTAGTGGCACAAGGCCATGAAAAAATAAGTTTGATGGGTTTGTAAGAAAGTTTTGTAAAACTAAAACTTTTAGTATATTCGTACAGCAAACTTCCCGATATTTTTTTTAAGATACTTCTTCAACCCCGGTACTGCTTACAAACAATTTGATGCATGCTTCAATGATTGTTCAACAGATGAATCATGTACATCATTCATTGATTATACAACAGATGAACTGTGTAACAGATGCACAGAATTACTGAACGATGAACGGAGCGTCGCAACATCAGCCCGATAGCAGTACAAACCTTGATAAAAAAAATAAAAATAAATTTTATGCAACTACAATCAATCACTACCGCCACCATTCCCGGTTACAGAATTTATGAGTACTTGCTCGTATTAAGTCCGCATGAAGAATTATGGAACCGTATTTTAAAAGAGAAAGAAACCTTTGCCGAAAAATACAAGTCAGATAATGCACGGTGGAGCAAGCCACATATTACGCTGGTTAACTTTCTGCAGTATGAATTAATGGAAGAACGCCTGCTCAATCGTTTGAAAATGGTGGCCATGGGTTTTCACCCGATAAAAGTGGAATTGAAAGATTATGGAAGTTTTCCGTCACACACGATTTATATGAATGTGCTGAGTAAACTGCCTGTGCAATCATTGGTAAAAACCATTCGTACAGAAGCACAGCGTTTAATGAAACTGAATGATGAGAACAAGCCGCATTTTATTTTAGAACCGCATATACCCATTGCCAGAAAACTGCAGCCCTGGCAATATGAAAAAGGATGGCTGGAGTACAGCCACAAACATTTTACCGCACGGTTTATTGCAGATGGTATGTTGCTCTTAAAAAGACCGGTTGGTGAAGCGAAATATCAAATTGTACAGCGACTGGAGTTTCAGAATTTAGCAGTTACAACAAAACAGGGCGAGTTGTTTGGATAAAAGTTTAAAGAGGAAAAGAAAGAAAGAAGATTTTATGTAGCAGGGTTATATGCTGCTATTAAGCTTCTGTTGTGTCACTCACTTGTGCTGCATCAATTCTATTCAGCTTTTTTGCAGCACCCCGTTTCGGCGGTGGTACGTTCGGTAATTCTATTCAACATTTACTAAAATCATCATCACAAAATTAATTCAGTTAACCAATGAAAAAAATATTGCGGCGGCTTCGCCGCCGCAACCCATCTGTACTTCAGTATATTCTGTGGCAAAATTTATGTAGTAAGTAAAAACGAAAGTATCATGTCAAAACAACTACAACAAGACCATTATAAAGTAAAACCAAAAGAAACAGATGCATCACAACCCTATCATGCAGGCCGTGGTGCACAGTTCAACACCAAAAACAAATTTTTAAATGATGAAACAACAAAAGAACATATTGAGGCCATTGATGATTGGGAAGAAAAATCATTACCCACACAATACATTGAAACTGTTTCAAAAACAATTGTGAATAAAGTGGAAAGTCCGGATGTAGGTATGAGCTACAGCATGAATCCCTATGCAGGTTGTGAGCACGGATGTATTTACTGTTATGCACGCAATGTACACGAGTACTGGGGCTACAGTGCAGGTATGGACTTTGAACAAAAAATATTGGTGAAGAAAAATGCACCGCAACTGCTGCGCAAATTTTTAATGCATCCCAAGTGGGATGCCACACCCATCATGCTCAGCGGCAATACGGATTGTTATCAACCTGCCGAACAACAGTTTCGTTTAACAAGAGGATTGCTGGAAGTGTGTAATGAATTTAATCAACCGGTTGGCATCCTCACCAAGAATGCATGGATCCTTAAAGACAAAGATGTGTTGCAGGAAATGGGAAAGAAAAATATTGTATCAGCCATGGTTTCCATCACTTCGTTCAATGAAGAGTTGCGAAGAGTGATGGAACCACGCACGGTAACGGCCAAACAAAAATTAAAAGTCATTAATGAATTGAGCAGTGCCGGTGTACGTATGGGTATTATGATGGGGCCGATGATTCCAGGACTCAACGACCACGAAATGCAACGCATCATGAAAGCTGCACGGGATAATGGCGCTACGTTTACTGCGTATACATTTATACGATTGAATGGCGCCATCAAGTTTTTATTTCATGATTGGTTGTACAAAAATTTTCCTGACCGGGCTGATAAAGTATGGCATCATATTGAACACAGTCATGACGGCAAAGTAAATGATACCCGCTGGGGTGTGCGCATGCGTGGCGAAGGACCTGTTGCACAACTGGTGGCACAGCAATATAAAAAGTACGGCAAGTTGTATGGCATGAATGCAGAGGAATGGAGTTTGGACAGAACAAAATTCAGAAGACCGGGGCAGCAGGGGAGTTTGTTTTGATATTAGATGTAAATTGATACTTCAAATACATGCCATGCAACGCAAATCATTCCTCACCAAATTATCCACTGCTTCCGCAGCTATTATCGGATTTTCTTCGTTTCAACAACCCTCATCAAAGAAGGAACTGAAAAACTGTTTTATCCATCATGTCTATTTCTGGCTCAAGAATCCGGATAGCAAAGCTGATCTGGAACAACTCGTTGCCGGATTAAAGAAACTTTCAACCGTAAAAACCATTCAGCAATTTCACATTGGTAAACCAGCGGCTACCCGCCGTGATGTAATTGAAAGCAGCTACGCCGTTTCCTGGTTTACGCAGTTTGCCAATGCAGCAGATGAGGAGCAATATCAAACGGATCCAATTCATTTAAAGTTTATTGAAGAGTGTTCGCACCTATGGAGTAAAGTAACTGTTTATGATGCAGTTGACATGTAAAAATGATGATGAATCATTGATTAAATGAACGGTCAGCGCTCATACCAACTTTAACCTGTCTTTTTCAAAATCCTTATTCGTGTTTCAAACAATCTTCGTTTCTTTATTGCTCTAATTAAACCACTGTAATGAAGAAACCATTTTTGTTCATTGTTGCTATTGTATCTGCAACAATCTCGTTTGCACAAAGCAAATACAATCATCGTGAAGCTTTTCATCCATTTTTTTATCCATCAAACGGCACAGTATTTCGCAGTGCCAGCGGTGAACCCGGGCCTAAGTATTGGCAAAACAAAGCCAACTATCAAATCAATGCCACCATCAATCCGGATAATCATAGTGTGAGTGGCAATGTAACCTTGCACTACAGCAATAACAGTACAGATGCTTTGAAATTTTTATGGCTGCAGCTTGATCAGAATATTTATAAAGAAGACTCCAGAGGAAGCGCCACCACTACCACACAAGGTGGCAGATGGGCCAATGCTCAATACACGGATGGATATAGCATCAAATCCATAAAGCTGGATATGAACGGCAAAACCATATCACCCAAATATTCCATTACCGATACCCGTATGCAGGTGTGGCTTCCTGATGTTTTAAAGAATGAAGGTGCTTCGTTAAAACTTAGCATTGATTATGAGTTTACCATTCCACAATACGGTACAGACCGTATGGGACGATTGAAACAAAAAGACGGATGGGTGTATGAAGTAGCGCAATGGTTTCCACGTGTATGTGTGTATGATGATGTGCTGGGCTGGAATACCAATCCTTACTTAGGTGCCGGAGAGTTTTACTTAGAATATGGTGATATAGAGTTCAACATTACAGCACCATCTAATATGATTGTTGTGGGCAGTGGTGCATTACAAAATCCACAAGATTGTTTTACAGCAGAACAAATCAAACGCTGGGCTGAAGCAGGTAACAGTGATAAAACAGTGATGATACGCACGGCTGATGAAGTAAACAAAGCATCTTCCCGTCCTTCTGCATTAACAACAACATGGAAGTTTAAATGTGAAAATACACGTGATGTGGCATGGGCTGCCAGCACTGCATTTATCATGGATGCCGCACGCATCAATTTACCAAGTGGCAAAAAAGGAATGGCAGTAAGTGTGTATGCCAAGGAAAGTGCAAATCAAAAAGACGGCAATGACTGGCGCCGTTCTACTGAATACACAAAAGCAAGTATTGAATTTTACAGTAACTATTTGTTTGAGTTTCCTTACCCGGTAGCAACAAACGTAGCCGGTGTTGTAGGCGGTATGGAATATCCCGGTATTGTATTTTGCAGTTCTCAGTCAATGGGTGCCGGTTTATGGGGTGTTACAGATCATGAGTTTGGACACACGTGGTTTCCCATGATTGTGGGAAGCAATGAACGCAAGTATGCATGGATGGATGAAGGTTTTAATACATTCATCAATATACTTTCAAGCGATGCATTTAATAATGGTGAATATGCAGAGCGACCTGATGTAAACGGTATGGCAGCATGGGTTTTTAATGATAAGATGGACGGACTGCTCAACACACCTGAAGTAATTCAACAAAACAACCTTGGTGTAGCTGCTTACTTTAAACCCGGCATGATGCTTTATGTGTTGCGTAATGAAGTGCTGGGCGCAGAACGTTTTGATGCGGCATTGAAGGAATATGTAAACCGCTGGGCATTTAAACATCCCACGCCGTGGGACTTTTTCCATACCATAGAAAATGTAGCGGGTGAAGATTTAAGCTGGTACTGGAGAGGCTGGGTATTAAATGACTGGAAGTTTGATGTAAGTGTAAAAGAAGTAGGCAATGTAAGAAGAGATGGTAACAGCATACCGCTTATTACACTGCAGCTGCAGGAGCAAATGCCTTTACCTGTAACAGTAAAAATTACAACAGTAAAAGATGAAGTGATAGTGATGAAACTACCGGTTGAAATTTGGCAACGTGGCGATACTTGGTCTTTCCCTGTAAAAACAAAGGATGATATTAAAGAAGTGATTGTTGACCCGGAAAAAAAATTACCGGATGTAAATCAAAAAAATAATGAGTGGAGAAAATAAGAAAAGAAGCCGCAATTAATGCGGCTTCTTTTCTTATAAAAATTTCTTCTACTATTGAAATAAACAGAATAAATATGCTGAATTATAATTTTAAAAAAAGCGGATTACAATTTATCAGAATTAGACTCCCTCAAACAACAACAATTTTTCCAAACTCATTTCTTCCAATACCATTCGTCCGGGTGTGCTTTGCTGTTGTTTCCACTTTATCAATCGAATCATTCCATCTGCAATTTCAATGCCGGTAATATCTCCATCACTGAAACAGCAGCAGCCTGTGTTAAAGTAATACGGTTTCATTTTCATATAATTGGCCGCTACATAATCATACTCCTGTCTCCTGAATTGTATGGCCAGCTTGAGTTGTTGAATGGCTGCAACATTATTTTCTTTTTCAGCTGATATCAGTTGCTTATACAAACGTTCAAGATGGGTAAGAGAAGCAAATACGGGCTGATGCGTATGCCCTGTAATGAGCACCGGATTATTTTGCTGCCTGCTCCATTCATACATAAAACGGTTATGGGTAGTTTTCATTTCTTTTTGATAAGCAGGTGTATTGGGGTTGATGTTGAGAAAACTTTGAAAGGGTGCCCACACACGGCTCACAAACCAGGCACTCAGCGGATTACCATCACTTTGCCCGTCGCCCTGGTGCCCGTGTGTAAGAAAGAGGTTGGTATTTTTTCCTTCATAATTTGTTTGCAGCACAACACCTTCATACACAGGAATACTTTCGCCGTACATACTTTTTAAATAAAAGGATGCAAACGGATCATTATTCCAGAACAGATCATGATTGCCATACACCTTTGTAAACCGCTGCTCTTTTACAAAGAGTCGTTCTGCTTCTTCACTTGGTTTATTATTACTCATCACACTCCAGATTAAATTCTCCCAGAGTTCTTCACAATCTCCTAAAGCAATCAAATGAAACCCTTCTTTATGATAATGATGTAATGCATGGATATAATTTGTTTCTGCATTCCTGAAATCATCACTGCCATCTTTTGCTCCTTTATGCTGATCGCTGAAAATGATATACCGGCCTGTCTGTATATCCAGCGGCAAAAGAGGTCCTTTTTTGGTATCACCATTCATAATGGCTTCAAACAATTTAGAAAGAGCCTGATGAACACGATCGATATCCGGATTGCTGGAAAATTTTTTAGCCAGCCACAGTGTTGGTTTGGTTAACAGTTGTTGAAGAAAGCGACGCATACTTAAAGATACTGTCTTGTGCAATAAAAAAAGGCGGTGTTGTTTCACCGCCTTCATCCAATTTATAAATCAATCAAAAATTAAAACCGAGACGCACAAAGAAACGCATACCATTGCCACCCATTTGCACGGCATCCCAGGGCCCGCCGGTTTCATTGTTAAACGCCCATCCTTTGGCGCCGGGTGCAACACCCAGATCAGGATGCACGTTCAGCAAATTATCTACTCCTGTAAAGAAACTCAGTTTAGAATTAAACTTATATCCAAAATAGAGATCTGTTACAAGTTTGCCGCTGTAGTTGTATTGATCGGGTACATATTTATTAGGATCTGCATCTGTAGGTACCTGAGGATTAATTCCCAATCCATCTTCGCCATAACCCAGCAATACAATTTTGCCAAAGTAAGTAAAGCGTGTACCGATGGTAAGATTATTGCAACCGTATTCAAAGTTGAAAGCAAACTTGGTGGGAGGTGCAGAGGCGAGTATAAATTTCTGTTCCCGCTCACTCAGGAATGTTGAACGTAAAAAAGCAGAACCACTGAGTTTGGAAGGCACATTGATTTTGTCAATGGTCATGTCCTGAAAGTTACCGGTGAATAATGCACGGAAACTGTTTTTACCCCAGCGTTTATTATAATCAATCACCACATCAATACCCTGATTGGTGGTATTAACTGCATTGGCAAAGAACTGGGCATAACTCACATTCAATGCCTGTAAACGGGCTGCAAGTGCCGCATCAAGATTGGGATCCGCTGCATCAAACTGACCGGAGAGAACCACACGGTCTTTTACTTTTACAATGTAACCATCAACGGTAATATTCAATTCAGGAATGGGTCTCCACGTAAAGCCTAAACTTCCATTGATACTTTTTTCCTGAGTAAGATCAGGGATGCCGGCCAGCTTAGCCAGATCACTGTAGTTAGGCGCAATCTTTACTTCAGCAATATTGCCACCCTGTACCGTAGTGAAGGTAGAGCTGAAATTCATTTGCTGCAGAGAAGGTGCACGAAAGCCGGTACTGAATGATCCACGGATATTAAAGTTCGAAGTTGCTTTTAAACGGGCTGCCACTTTATAGTTATGTGTAAAACCAAAATCACTGTAGTTTTCAAAACGGGCTGCGATGTTTAATAAAAATAGTTTTGAAATATCAAACTCCATATCACCATAAGCACCCAGTACTGAACGATTGGCTGTTACAGCATCTGCAGGCTGATAACCGGGAAAGCCCTGCGCACCACCTGCAACATACTTGTCATAAAACGCACTGTATTTATTAGCATTGAAATTTCTGTAAGATGCTTCTTCTCCTGCATACAGTTTATAACGTTCATACCTGTACTCTGCACCAAAGGCAAGATTTGTTTTACGGCTCAGCTCTTTACTGAAGTTGGCATTGATGGTGTTTTGTAAAAAGTTGAAACCACCATCATCAAAGTTTGTTTTATTGGCACCTAAAGAGGCATTGAATGTTTTATCGCCAAAGAAGTGAAAATTATTACGGCCCAATGTATTACTTACATCCCAGCTCATACCGTTTTTAAATACACCTTTTAAACCGGCAGCAAAAGAAAGGTCACCTACTTCTGTTTGAATGTGCGGATTGTAACTGGTATCGTCAGCCGTTACGTTCATAATAGAAGGAACATAGATCAGGTTCCAGTTATTATCAGTAGGGAAACGCTCAGGTCTTGCACTCCAGTTGCGGGTAAAGGCAAAGGCATCTGATTTTTTCCCATTATAGCCGCCAAAGGCATAAAACTTTGTTTGTCCTTTCATTGGCACTTCAGCATTGAAAAAAACACCACCTGCAGTTAGTGAACCATCACCATGTGCACGGCGGTAAATATTGGTATACATAAAATCTTCGCTGTTGCTGTTTGTATCCAATGCCTGGCGGTAGGTTTTACCCTGCGACAGAAAATTACCCGTTACATTAAGAAAACCACTTTTACCCAGTTTGAATCCATAGTTACCGTTGAAGGTAAACGCACTACCATCTACCGCACCATCATGCACATACAGGTTATAGCCTTTCTTGAAATGCGGATTGAATTTAGGATCATAATAACCGCTGTATCCAATATTACCGCTGAACTTTCCGGTATTTTCTTTTAAGATGATGTTGATCACTCCCGCAATAGCGTCAGAACCATATTGAGCGCTGGCGCCATCACGTAATACTTCTATCCGGTCAATAGCACCTACGGGAATGGCACTCAGATCAGTTCCTGAATTACCACGACCTCTCGTACCAAATACAGCAACAAAGGCTGTTTGATGACGACGCTTTCCGTTGATGAGCACCAATGTTTGATCAGGCCCCAAACCACGGAGTGTGGCCAGGTCAATATGATCAGCGCCATCACTACCACTTTGTTTGTTGTAGTTGAACGACGGTGCTGCATAATTGAGAATGGAAGTAACATCCATCCTTGCTGTTGGTAAAGAAGCCTGGCCAACATTCACTACATCCACCGGAACGGGTGTTTCTGTTTTTACTCTACCAAGCCGGCGAGTACCTATCAGTACCACTTCACCAAGATTGGCATTTGCACTTTCCATACTAATGGTGAAAGAAGTGCGGGAGCCAACTCTTTGTTCAATGGTTGTATAACCAACAATGCTGAATACCAATACATCAGTTGATGTGGCAGCGATAGAAAAATTTCCATCCTTATCAGTGGAGGTTCCGGTTGAAGAAGATTTTACTACAACAGTAACATCCGGAAGCGGATTACCATTTTTATCGGTCACTTTTCCGGTGATGGTTTGTTTTTGTGCAAATACAGGGATAAATAACAACAGCAAAGCTGTTGTAAGCAGTTGTTTTAAGGGGGTCATGAGTGATAGTTTATACTAATTTAAACAGAAAATCCGTTCTTCAAACATTTTAGATCAACAACCTGAAACTGCTGCAGCCACAACATCCGGATTACAATCATATTTTTTCGTTCCTTTGAAGTTATGCAACCCGTAAACGAACAGATTTCTCAACTATACCAAACCAAATTTGGCAGCGAGCCTGTTTCCATTTCTAAAATTCCGCAAAGCGGCAGCGACCGCATTTATTATCGTGTGGAAGGCGTGCAAACCTGTATTGCAACTTCCAATAAAAACATCAAAGAAAATCAAACCTTTCTCCGGTTCAGTACGCATTTTAAAAAAAGCAATTGCCCCGTTCCTGAAATTTTTGCGGTGAGTGCGGATGAAAGCATCTACCTGCAGGAAGATTTTGGTGATGTGTCCCTGCTCAATGAACTGGAAAAACATGGACATAATGACCATGTGTACGGTTTATTTCAGCAAAGCCTGCAGCAGTTGGCACATCTGCAGATAAAAGGGCATGAGAATTTTAACTATGAATGGTGCATCACGTCGCAGGAGTTTGGTAAACAGGCTATCCTTGCAGATCTGTTGTACTTCAAATACTATTTCTTAGATGCATTAAAAATTCCGTACGATAAAGAGAAGCTCGTGGATGATTTTGAAGTACTGAGCATTTACTTAGCCAGAGTAGATTATAAATATTTTATGTTCCGTGATTTCCAAAGCCGCAACGTAATGGTAAGAGATGGAAGAGTTCATTTCATCGATTACCAGGGCGGCATGAAAGGCGCTGTGCAATATGATGTGGCTTCTTTATTATGGCAGGCCAAAGCAGAACTGCCGGAAGAATGGAAAAATTCGCTGCTTGAATTTTATATGGACCAGGTAGAAGCAGTGTTACAATCAAAAGTTGACAGAACCAGGTTCACCAGTCAATACAACGGCTACGTGTTGATACGTTTGTTGCAGGTACTAGGTGCTTATGGATTCCGTGGACTGTTTGAACGCAAAGCCCATTTCTTAACAAGTATTCCGCTGGCATTAAGAAACCTGCGTTGGTTTTTAAATAATAAACATATTGGTTTGAGTGTACCTGAGTTTGAACGGTTACTGGCATTGGTTGTAGAAGATGAAGTGATTCACCGCTTTGAACCACCCAAAGCAACGGACGAAACCAAACTGCTGGTGCAGATCAATAGTTTTTCTTATAAAACAACCGGCATTCCCAAAGATGAGAGTGACAATGGTGGTGGTTTTGTGTTTGATTGCCGTGGCATTTTAAACCCGGGCCGGTTTGAAGCATACAAACAGTTAACGGGCAGAGATAAAGAAGTAAAAGATTTCTTAGAGCAAAACACCAGGATGCCGGCCTTCCTCAACAACATTTATAATATTGTTGATATTAGTGTGGAGGATTATATGAACCGTGGTTTTGAAAGCCTGCAAATCAGTTTCGGATGCACAGGTGGCCAGCACCGGAGTGTGTATGCAGCAGATGCACTTGCCCGTCATGTTCGTAACAAGTATGGTGTAAAGATTGAACTCAGGCATCTGGTACAGGATGCGAAGAACTGGAATAATGCCCCCATCCCCTAAAGGGGGGCTTTTATACAGTCCGATGAAATCAAGAACTAATAAATTTTGAATTATAATAATGGTTGATAATATTGATACTGCTACCGGTTCCCCCTTCAGGGGGCGGAGGGGGCTTCGGGCTATGATTTTCTCTGCCGGTCTCGGTACCCGCTTTAAACCATGGACGGATCAACATCCGAAAGCACTGGCATTAGTAAACGGTAAAAGTTTACTGCAACGCAATATTGAATACCTGCAGCAATACGGCATTACAGATGTGGTGGTGAATGTGCATCATTTTGCGGATCAGATTATTGAAGCAGTTGAACAAAATAAGGGCTGGGGCAGTAAAGTAATGATCAGTGATGAACGTGATGCGGTATTGGAAACAGGCGGCGGCTTGCTTAAAGCCCGTCACCTGCTGGAAGGTGATGAACCCTTTGTAACGATTAATGTTGACATTCTTACCAATCTGGATCTGAACAAACTGCTGGTGTATCATACACAGCATAAACCACTTATTTCATTTGGAGTAACCAACCGTAAAACCTCCCGTAATTTTTTATTTGATGAAC
>CAYPBV010000049.1:14992-22392 GCA_964409025.1 uncultured Chitinophagaceae bacterium
CGGATGGAGAAATAATACCACCGGTGAAACAAAGGGCCCCTTCCTAACCTTCCCTCAAGAGGAAGGAACAGAAAAGCATCTTGTAGAAAAAGCGTATAGTTGTGTGGTAGTGTTTGAGCCAACCATTTTTTCACTCATTCGTCAGCAGGGAAAATTTTCACTAACAGAACCATATCTTGATTTATGCAAAGACCATCTCATCCTTGGTTATGACCACAGCGGTGATCAATGGGTGGATGTGGGTAAGCCGGAGAGTGTGAAAGTGGCGGAGGAGATGTTTGAATAGAGCTTTTAATAAGAAATAACAAATACTTTGTATTCAAACAAGATTTAAATTTGAAAAAAAGAATAAGCCCGAGAGCTAATAGAAGCAAGGCTTCTTAAACATGTTTTTAAAACAAATCTGTAAACTTAGTTAAATATGTTTTCGCAAATTGGCTCTATCACCAGGTTAATATAGCATGTATGAAGGAGTGTGGCTTCAAAGTATAAATTTTATGAAATCAAAAAATGTTTTCTGGACTTTGACATAACAATGATTGATACAAATCAATATTATCATAGGTTTCAACAAAATTTTCTCCTATAAACTCAACTCTTCGTATTGGAGTGATAGCGAAAAAAGGATCAAGACGCTTATAATTCAAAAACGTCTCCTTAATTAATAGTTCTAGTTCAATTACATATTGTAGATGACTTTTGCAAAAAGGAAAATAAGAAAGATCAACTCGCTCAAAATTATTATCAGTAACTAAGGGGATACTTGCTTCAACTGAATAGGAACAAAAAATATAGCCATATAAGTTTGAAAACGGATTTAAATGAAAAAATAAACCATCAGATTGCTCGTTTACTGAAATGGATAATTCAAAGCTATAATTAACTGATCTCCTATGACCTGAATCTCTAAGTTTTACAGAAACAGGTAATTTTTTACTTATTTGATTTATTAAACTACTCCACTTTGTATGAGCATGATTCAAATGAGGTCTTATTTTTAAGGATTCAAGGTTGTTTTTTAATATCAACCCCTTAAAAACATTCGAATATTCTATAGTCGTATTAGGAGAACCAAAACTATAAATAATGTACTTATAAAGGCTATCAATTACAATTTGTGCCATACCAAGCAATTGAATTTTGTGTTGTTGAATTAGTATTAAAACTTACTCTTGATCCAGGTACAACAGCTTTAAGCAATGCCTCAGTTCTATTTCGCCATTCTGTTCTTGCGATCATATTTGCAGGATTTGCTGCCCCAGGAACTTCTAAAATAACCGTGGCAGACGCAAAGTTTGAAGCCCAAGATGAAATAGTTTGAACGGCATAATGATCAAAATACCAATAAATTTTTCCGTCTGATGGAGAAACTTGAGAGTGAATATGAGTGCCGAGCAATCCACTTAACATAGGTATTTCTTGCAATGCTTGATAGGCTGATATTCCAAGTGCTGAGTTAGGAGAAGTCGTTCGAAAATTAGCATCTAAAATTCCATTAGCCAAAAAGAAATAAGCGTCAAAATCATTTGTTGTTTGACCATTTTCAAACCTAAGCCCCCTCATGTTTGTCTCCCAAAAGGAGTCTTGAGTCCCAGCTTTGAATTGAAATGAAGTGTTACAGAGTTTGTCCCCCGGTGCGTTTGGGTCTGAAGGCGGGTTTTCCCCACTGCCGCCGCCACTACCTCCTGATGCGCACTCTAAAGATTCTAAATAAGGGTCTGATGGAGTACAGTTCCCATCACAAGTCGTTCCGATATAAGTTTCATATTGGGCTGTAATATTACCACCTGAATCATAGAAAGTAGTAACTATGTACCAATCTATACAGGATTCATTTTTTAAGTCAAATGATCTGTTTATTTTTTTTCTAAATACACCTATACTCTTCAACTTGCCATTCTCAAAATCCAATGTAGACATGAATTTTGAATTACTGTTATAATACCGATAACTTCCATTTTCATCAATAATATTTAAAGTGTAAAAATTGAAAGCATTATTTTCAGTTATACTATCTCCAGTATAGTTGACTATATAATAGTTGATTACTGTATCAGCATTAAATCCAAAAAGAACTACTGAATCGAGGTTTTCATTAGAATTTGTTTGATATTCAGAAATTACTGTTTTTTTAAAATTTGCGATTACAATTTTGTTGTTTCCCTTATCAGTTATTTTAATATTCTCAAAGTCAAGTTTTTCGAGTAAAACATCAGGAGTGAATCGGCCTTTAGTTTTTGTAAATAATGAACTGGTTGTTAAATGATTTTTCAAAATTGATACAACATTCTTTTTATCTGGCTTTTTTTCATCCTTAATTAAATGATTATCAAATTTTTTGCAACTATAAAATAACTGAGTTAGCCCTAAAAGGACAGCAAATAATAGACGATTCATAAACTCGAAATTTAAAATGAAAGATTTTTGAAAAGTAACTAATATATTGTGTATTAGCAATACTACAAAGCGAGTAGTAACAATATGATAATCATAAAAAGTTAGAGCATTAGTTAAATTAACCGAGCTCATATTTAAAACTCATATCTAAATATGAGAACAGTAAAAGAAAAGTGTTCGACGCCGCTACAACCCAATAGCAGTACTCCACTCTGAACATCATCATTAAAAAAAGCTAAGCGTTTTATTCCGTCCGACGGGGCGTCTGACGAATGTTAATCCCTTTCCTGCGCCCTCAACCAACGTTCAGGAATTTCACTGTGTGCTGCCAAACGGTAATCGCTTTCGCTGCAGGCTACAAACTTTTGGTTGGGTAACTGCATCCACCAGCGGCCGGTACGGTGGCTCTGCAAAAAAACAGTATCTACTTCTGCCAGTTGTGTGTGGTATTCATTAAAGTTATGACGCTCTGTTAAACTGGCTTCACTCTTTGCTTTGTTTGTTCCATCTACAAAATACCAGAGCATATGTGCAATTTGTATGGCGGTTAATTCATCCACATCATTTTTAGCATTATAACCATACACACCAATGCTGTTGAGCTGATCACTCATTCCTGCAAAGCGGGTGAGTGTGCACATATCTTCACCTGTTAAACCATTGGGACTTGTACGGTTAGCCGGCGCTGCTGCATGACTCATGGCTGCAATATCAATACTCATCATGTGTGAGTTGCGGATTACAGGTTCCATCTCTTCCAACTTTTCACGCACCACACCTACACGATAACAATCAAAACGCAGCTTATCCATTGTTTGCAGCATGCTGGGGTGTACAAAATAACTTTGAAACGCCAGATGATTGTAATGACGGATAAAGTTGGGTTCGCCCGTGAGCATCTCCATTAAAAAATTTTCACTGCGTATGCTGGTACCTGTACCCAGATTAATAAATGCATCCACACAACAGGCTTCAATAATTTGATTGTTTTGTGCATAAGCACCGTATTGCGAAAGTGTAAGGTCGTGACTGCCACCCAGGATGATGACGCTTTTTTTATGACTCAGCAATTCTGCAATTACAGCTTTGGCTGCAGCATAGGTATCCGTTAAAGAAGCGCCTGTTTTTACATTACCCACATCAGCAATCCTGAGTTGCGGATGCCAGTTAAACAACCGGTAAAAATGTTTGCGAATCAAATCTGGTGCTGCACTGGTACGCACACCATTGCCGGTGCCACGCTCTTCTGTAATACCAACGATAACAATTTCAGCCTCATCAAGCGCAGGAAAATGATGAAAGTAACTGTCAATCTTAGTGCCCATCTGCATATCGTTCAGCTCTTCATCGCCCAGCACGGCCGCAATGGAAACAGGTTCTAAAAAATCTTCAATCAGCAAAGAATCACTCATGGGTTTGATTTGCGCAAACATAGGAAGAAAGCCCGAAGTAGGTAGTAAGAAGCAGGAAGTTGTGGTAATGTTTTTCATTCATCTTAAAAAGAGCGTTTGAGCAGCTATTATGAATTGAGAATATCATAAATCCGAAATCGCAAATCTGAAATCTTCAATCCCAAATCGGCTATCTTTGCAGCATGGAACAGGTGATACAACAAATAGCCGAACTGCGGAGTGAAATTGAAGCCTTGCAAATTAATAATGCTAAAGCGTTAGAAGAGTACCGTATTAAATTTCTCGGTACCAAAGGATTGGTAAAAGCACTCATGGGAGAAATGAAAAATGTGGCCAATGAACAGAAAAAAGCATTTGGTCAATCACTCAATGAGTTTAAGCAATTTGCTGAAGCCAAGTATGAAGAATGGAAAAACGGTGTGGGCGAAAGTAACGGCCTTGCAGGTGATATTCCGGATGTTACCTTACCCGGTGATGCCATTGCTGTAGGCAGCCGTCATCCCATTTCACTCATGCGCAACCGCATGGTGCAGATTTTTCAGCGGCTGGGTTTTGCCGTGGCTGATGGCCCTGAAATTGATGACGACTGGCACAACTTTACCGCACTTAACTTACCGGAAAATCATCCGGCACGTGATATGCAGGATACGTTTTATATCAGCACCAATCCTGCCTGGCTCTTGCGCACACATACCAGCAACCTGCAGATACGTGCTATGGAAGCAAGCAAACCGCCCATTCGCATTGTAACGCCGGGGCGTGTGTACCGTAATGAAACCATCAGTGCACGCAGCCATTGTTTCTTTCACCAGATAGAAGGTTTGTATGTAGATGAAAATGTAAGCTTTGCTGATCTCAAACAAACACTTTACTTTTTTGTGCAGGAGATGTTTGGCAAGGAGGTAAAGGTTCGTTTCCGTCCTTCTTATTTTCCGTTTACAGAGCCGAGTGCTGAAATGGACATCAGTTGTTTGCTGTGCAAAGGCGAAGGTTGCAGCGTTTGTAAAAAAACAGGATGGTTAGAGATTCTCGGTTGCGGCATGGTGCATCCCAAAGTATTGGATAATTGTGGTATTGACAGTAACAAATATACCTGCTTTGCATTTGGCATGGGTATTGAACGCCCTGCTATGTTGAAATATGGTATTAAAGACATTCGTCTCTTCAGCGAAAACGATGTGCGGTTTTTGAAACAGTTCACGGGAGCCGTGTAATTTGTTGTTTGTTATTTTTTGTTACAGAGGTCTTTCTTACTATGTGGCTGTAGTTGCGTCGCACTCTTGTACGTTTGGCAATTCTATTGAGCAAGTATACGATCAGGCTCACAAAATAAAATCTCTAAAAAGTTTTAAAAAAATATGCGGGGGCTTCGCCCCCGCAATCTTTATCAATCTGTGTTCATCTGCGCCATCAGTGAGTAATTAAAACACCCACCTTCCGCCCATTTCACCGGTTGTATATTTAAAATCATTTAACCCCTGTTGAAACTGTGCCAGCCAGTTCATTCCTTTTTTGTTGCTGCCTGCACGTAGGCGGTATACAATAGGCCTATCGCCATTGTTGAAATAACCAAGATATCCTGTTATATGGGTTTGCACTTGAAACTGTTTCTTATTGTATTCCACACCGGCGCCAAACAAAACAGCATCATCCTGCAATCCCAGGGGAAATTGCCACACATACATACCCACCATGGCCGTGTACTTCCAGTTACTATGGGCATGGAATTTTCTGGAAGCAGCTACATCAAAATAGTAACCCGGCGCATTGGTCATTCTTGCTGCTTCATACTGCGTACTTGTAGCATACCGATAACCGGTACGTAGGCTTAGCTGCACTTTATCTCTTATTTTATTAAGCAGGTTAATATTGAAGTTAATATGCACATCGCCTATGGCTTTATTTCTATAATAAGCATGATGTACTACTTTTCTTTGCTCTTTTAACTGATGCGTAACATGAAACACTTCAACCGGCACCCAAAAAGCATCCACAGAAATTAAATCACTTACAAGTACATAATTACCATACAGTGTAAGGTTCGCAGTCTGATCACCTTTCATACTGTGATACATGGTGGTTACTGCAACACTGTTGAGACTATCAATACGTCCATTACTTAAACGGGGCACAGGCAATGCATTAGGCCCCAGATTGGCCGCATTGTAAACAATGTATTTATTCCACGGGCTTATACCATCCCAATTGACATTGCGTGACCACCATTCAAAAGTCTGTGCCTGCATGGTATACCCCGGCAATAAGAAAAAAAGAAAACAAACAAGTCTCAACATGAACCTTGTATTTTTGTAACAGTGTAAAATTAGTTTTTCAATTGCATGATTACAATATTATGAGTGTTCAATCTATTTGCATATGCGGGGCCGGTACTATGGGCAGCGGTATTGCACAGGCAGCAGCACAGTGTGGCATTTATACCATTCTGTTTGATTTAAATGCAGAGGTGCTGCAAAAAGCGCAAGCAGCTATTGAAAAAAATTTGGCATCCTTAGTTGAAAAACAAAAACTAACTGCAGCACAGCAGCAACAAATTCTGGGCAACCTAATATTCACCACAGATTTACATCAGTGCCTGGCTGATGTAATTATTGAAGCCATCGTTGAAAAAGCTGAAGCCAAGATTGCACTTTTTAATCAGTTGGCTGAAATCAATCATAGTGAAGTCATCTTTGCGAGCAACACTTCTTCTCTATCCATTTCTCTACTGCAGAAAAAGATCATGCAGCCGCAGCGGGTGGCTGGTTTGCACTTTTTTAATCCGGCTACGATTATGAAGCTGGTAGAAGTAGTAAAAGGTGAACATACGAATGATGCAGTAGTAGATGCGTTAATTGCTTTGGTGAAACAGATGCATAAAATGCCTGTTGTGTGTAAAGATGCACCCGGTTTTATTGTGAACCGTGTAGCCCGGCCTTACTACATTGAAGCATTACGTCTGGCAGAAGAAGGCGTGGCTGATTATGCAACGATTGATGCCCTCATGGAAGCCAGCGGTTTTAAAATGGGGCCTTTTAAATTGATGGACTTAATAGGTAATGATGTAAACTATGCAGTAAGCTGCAGTGTATATGAGCAGCTGGGCAAACCCGAACGGTTAAGACCATCCATCATACAAAAAGAAAAAGTAGAGAGCGGTAAACTGGGAAGAAAAACGGGAGAAGGGTATTATAAATATTAATGGATAATTGTTTATTTGATAATTTAGGCTGTTGAACTTACTCCCATTTTAATTTTTAATACAGCAGTTTAAATTATCATTTATCAATTAATAAATTATCAATTCAATTAAAATGATTTTCGTTACAGGCGGTGCCGGTTTAGTAGGTTCAGCATTACTTAAACAATTACTGGATCAAAATAAAGGACCACTTAAGGCTTTGTACAGAAATCATTTGCCTGTTACGCTTACCAAAGCAGAGCAGGAAAGAATACAATGGATAAAAGGTGATGTGCTGGATACTTCACTTTTATTTAATGAATTAAAAGCGTGCAGGCAGGTGTATCATTGCGCCGCTATTGTTTCCTATCACAAAAAGCGAAGGGAGCAGATGTACCGCATCAATATAGAAG
>CAYPBV010000050.1:0-22031 GCA_964409025.1 uncultured Chitinophagaceae bacterium
GGCTGATACCTCAGAACCTGCCTGTGTGAAACGGAAGATATTATCTACGAAGAACAGAATGTCTTTTCCTTTACCTGTACCATCACCATCACGGAAATACTCGGCGATTGTTAATCCTGAAAGCGCCACACGTGCACGTGCGCCCGGAGGCTCATTCATTTGACCAAATACGAAGGTTGCTTTTGACTCTTTCAATCCTTCCATATCCACTTTGCTCAAATCCCAGCCACCTTCTTCCATGCTGTGTTTGAAAGCGTCGCCATATTTCATAATGCCTGCTTCAATCATTTCACGAAGCAAGTCATTTCCTTCACGGGTACGCTCACCCACACCGGCAAATACTGACAAACCACCATATCCTTTTGCGATGTTGTTGATCAATTCCTGGATCAATACGGTTTTACCTACACCCGCACCACCAAACAATCCGATTTTACCACCTTTTGCATAAGGCTCAATAAGGTCAATTACCTTGATACCTGTAAACAGGATTTCGTTGGCAGTTGATAAATTTTCAAATGCCGGGGGTGTGTTGTGAATGGGGCGACCATTTTCTTTACTTACCTGTGGCAAGCCATCAATAGCATCACCTGTTACATTAAATAAACGACCATTAATTAACTCGCCGGTAGGCATTACAATATTTTTGCCCGTATCTACTACTTCCATACCACGTACAAGACCTTCGGTACCGTCCATCGCAATGGTACGAACACTGTCTTCACCCAGGTGCTGCTGTACTTCCATTACGAGTACATCACCATTGGGACGTTTCAGTTCAAGAGCACTGTAAATTTCGGGGAGTTTGCCGTTAAACTGTACGTCTACCACGGCGCCGATAACCTGTTTAACCTTACCAGTATTGGCCATATTGAATGTATTTAAAAAGAGGGGTTATTATTCAGGCCGCAAAGGTAAGGGGGCAGGGGTAAACTGAAAAATGGAAAATGGGATAATTTATAATTGAGGAAAAAATGTGGGATGCTGTCTGAATCCGGGAAGAAATTGAAAGCTATCTCATCTTTGTTTTGTAATAAAAAGGTCACCGGTTTAAATTCTGCAAAACTTTTTAATATAAGAATGGTTATCATGTTATCATCTTAAAACAATTATGTATGAAATTAAAACAAAGAATGTTGCAAGCGGGCACTGCTTTGAGCTTTTTACTAATGGCTTCCTGCGGAAGCAATGAATCGAAAGAAACAGCGAAGGAACCTTTGTTAAAAGAGGAAACAGTTAACTATACCGGCGACAGTACAACCATGAACGGTTTTGTGGTTTATGATGAAGCGATCGAAGGCGCCCGCCCTGCTGTGCTTGTGGTGCCTAAGTGGTGGGGATTGAATGATTATGGTAAAATGCGTGCCCGTGAGCTGGCCAAACTCGGTTACATTGCTATAGCTGTAGATATGTATGGCAATGGCAAAACAGCCGATAATCCTGACAGCGCCGGTGCTTTTGCCACCCCATTTTATCAAAACCCGGCAATGGCTAAAGCCAGACTTGAAGCCGCCATCACCAAAATCAAATCATACACTCAAACAGATACGGCTAACATAGCCGCTATTGGTTATTGCTTTGGCGGTGCTATGGTACTTAATACCGCTAGAATGGGTATTGACCTGAAAGGTGTAGTAAGCTTTCACGGTAATTTGATCGGAACTCCTTTAAATAAGAATCTGCTTAAGTCACAAATCCTTATTTGTCATGGTGGCTCTGATCCTTTTGTTCCGGCTGAAGAAGCGGCTAAATTTAAACTGCAAATGGACTCAGCAGGTATCACTTACACGTTTAAAGAGTATGCTGATGCCACACATGCATTTACCAACCCAAATGCAACAGCTATGGGCGAAAAATTTAAAATTCCCATCAAGTATAATGCAGCCGCTGATACTGCCAGCTGGAATGATATGAAAGCCTTTTTCAGCACTTTGTTTGGTAAATAAAACTTATTGTGCAAAATAAAACCACAGCTAATAACTGTGGTTTTTTTATGCATGAGAAATAATATCAACCGGAAATATTTACACCTATCAGTTTACCGATAGCAAAAGTGATGGCGGCGGCGGCAATCCCAAACAACACTTGTCTGAACCCTGAGAACCAGATACTCCGACCTGTAAATAAAGTGATAGCAGAACCGATTACAAACAATCCAAGAGCACTTAAAGAAATACTCCAGATAACCGCCGGCATACCTGAAGTAATCATAAAGGGTGCAACAGGAATAATGGCTCCGATTGCAAACAGCACAAAGGAGGTGATAGCTGCCGTCCATGCAGAACCTTTCAATTCTTCAGCATTAATGCCCAGTTCTTCTTTTACCAATACTTCATGCGCATGTACGGGATTTTTCAAAATGGTATGAGCCATTTCCCCCGCCTGTTGCTGCTCAATGCCCTTGGCCATGTAAATCAGTTGCAGTTCACGTGCTTCGGTTTCAGGATCATGTTTGATTTCTTCCATCTCCAACGCCATTTGTCGCTCATACAATTCCTGCGAACTTTTTACAGAAATCCATTCGCCCAATGCCATTGACAAAGCACCTGCCAGCAAACCGGCCAAACCCGCCAACAGCACACCAGTTTCGCCATTGGTAGCTCCAGCCACACCCATTACTAAACTAACGTTGGAAACAAGTCCGTCATTAGCGCCCAGCACAGCAGCCCTTAATGCATTGCCGCCAACTGATTTGTGTCGCCTTCCCTCAAGGCTGGTTAATTTTTCACTGCCGATTTTTGTTTTTGATTGAATGAGGTTTTGCAAAATGCGAACATGATTGTTTTCTGCGCCTGAAAGCGGCAAAGATTGCTGTTCTTTCTGTTTACGATCCCGGTAAGCCAATGCTTTTTCAGTTTGCATGAGTGAATCCAGCACATACTCATAGCCAAAGATTTTTCCAATTTTATTGAGCAGTTTTGCACGCCAGGAAGGTGCAGGCAATAGTTCTGTTCCCATCATGGCTGCAGCATGTGTTTGTTCAATTGCTGCCATTTGCCTGTAAATGTCTGCAATCGGATTTTCCGTTTCGGCATTTGCCAATTGTCCGTATAAGTAAGCGGCGTCTACTTCTGTTTGAACGGATCCCTTTTTGGAATACTTCTTCATGATAGGGGTAAGTTAAATCAATTCTTTGTGTTTGAGCTGTAAACTCATCAGCACAATAAAAAATCCAAATATGATATAAAGGTATTGCAACCAGTAAGTCATTTGAAGCAGGAACATCTGCACCACTTCATAGCCAATGATTAGCACGCCTGCTGATACTGCCCACCATAAACTGTTGCTGCTGTTCGTTTTTATACGTACCCATGCAAACAAGTGCACAATACCTACCATGCTCAACAGTAAACCGGGAATGCTATAGTTGTTAAACGAAGTGTGTTGAAGCCAGTGCAAATCCAGCAATAACAAACTGCCGGATGGTTCAATCATCATCATGACCCCGCAGGAAACTGAAGTAACACCTGTAAAACCAAGTAATATGAGAAGGAATTTTTTCATTCTTCCTCAAAGCAACAACATCTACACAGCAATAAGAATGAGAAGTGTCAAAGTATTAGTTGATAAAAATCAGAAGTTTATTTCAAGTTGTTTACACTACACAGCATATGAAAATTTTTATTGATATATAATTTTAATTTCAAAAAATTACTATTTTTAAAAAAATAATTATATGAAAAATACACTAACTATTCTGGTAATTGTAGTTCTATTATTTAATGGATGTAAAAGGGAGAAACTAACTACAAAAGAAGATCTTATTCTTAATGAGGCGCATACTGCTGCAATTCTATTTTTGAAAGATTATTCGGCGAGAGTTACAAGCCAAGTATCTGATTATATCAATAACAACATCACGTTAAGATTAAATAAAGAGTCATGTAAAGTTACAGTTCTGAAAAATGGACAAAAATTACTAATAGCAAGTTTGTATTCAATAGAAAAAAAATCAATTCATAACCGAACGGAAAATCTCCCTGAACCTGGGCAAATACAAAATAGTAAGTATTCAAATAAGTTTGAAAATGTCATTTTCTTTTACGACAGAAACAATAGTATTACATATGCTCAAACTGTGACAGTTGCAACAAATGCAGATGGTTTAAATATTGCTAACGACATCGACAGGATAATAAAATTTGAAAGTAATTCATATGAAGGCGATTTAGTATACCGTTCAATTGAGGGAAAATTCTTATACACGCTGAGCAAAGAACAAAATAATTCATACTCACACTCAATCATTCGAAAGAAGGAATTAAACCAAAATTCACAAAGTACCTATGTCACTAATACAAATTGTAGCTACCCAATACAATGGTATTTAGTAACAACCATTACGTATCCCGATGGCTCCACACAAACTTATGAGTATTATGTTGGTACAACATGTGGAGATGCAAACGGTTGTTTTCCAGATCCTTATTTAGAACAACTTACTGGTGCTGAATGTGGGAATAATTACGGAGGAACTGGTACCGGTGAACAAGGGCCTCCTGCGGATATATTGGTTAGAGTTGACAGTATTAATAATTTGTTACAATCGCCTTGTTTTTTACAATTCGTTAATTCAATCGGTAACGGAAAGCTTACTACTGAAGTAATTAAGCTGTACCAGTCAGTATTCCAAGGTACAACAGGAAATGTGTTTAATATAAAATTTACGGAAGAGACAAACCTAAGAGATTCTTGGGGTAACGAGATTCCTGCAAAGTCAAGAATGGATCCAAGTTCTAGCAATACATGGACTATCACTCTGAACTCTAGCCTTGCAACAATGGGTACAAAAGAAGCATGGGGTCATGTAATTTTACACGAAATTATACATGGGTTCATCAAAAAAAATGATTTGGATTTTAAAACTGGATCAATATTTAACTCTGCGACTCATTGCACAATGTTGGAGAATTGGATTGATCAAATGAAACAAGCTTATATAGACATCTATTCCATGTCTGAGTCAGACGCAAAGGCTTTGGCATTAGACAGCATAGATGATATACTTAGAGATCAAGTAAGCGGGGCCTTTATTCAAAGCATGAGAGATTGGACTCAACAGTGATATAACATCAATATAGTAGAAGCAAATCAGGTATCCAGTCAGTATTTTATAGGTCAAAAGGGAACACCTTGTCAATAAAAATCATCATGTTATGATAGGTAAAAAAAATCTCGGTTTTATTATTTTGTTTTTTTGGGTGATTAGTGTTAAAGGTCAGTCAAAATTTGACGATAGTTTAGGATGGTATGCTATTACTCATAATATTAATAGAGAAATATTTAGTTCAATTGACAGCCATTTTAAATCAAAGGATAACTTCATACTCCAATCACTATTTTTTGTGTATATCGATACAACTAGGGAAGGTCTAACCGACACAATTATTAGTTCTAATAATCGGTATCCATTATTGAATGAAATTGTAAAAGGAAGTATTGTTTCCGTAATAAATAAACAAAGAAATGATATAAGATTTCTTTCAGCAGTTAATAGAAAAATTTTAATTATTCCATTAATTGTTTCGTACCAAGGCAATTCAAATCAATCTGAAAATGAAAGATTTTTCATTGATGAATCTTTAAACATCCCGAATTATAACGACCAAATTTTCCCTACAGAGGCAAAAAAATATTCATATGGATCTATGCCTATGAGTGTCTTATATTTTAATCCTGTTTTCTATTCTACACCGCATTACTCAAAAAGCAGGTTTGTAAAAATTGTTAAAAAGAAAAATTAGATGTCAGGTTTAATAAGAATCGTATTGTATAGTCTATTGTGATTTAAAACGGAGCATATAGAAAAGTAACTATACATTTTTTGGAATTTATCACACCAGCGGATGACGTTTAAACTCTTTTGTCGGGTCAAATATCGTTCTGTAAGTAATCAAATGCCTTGTAATATCTGTACCAAGACTTGCTGCCACATTCATCATTTTAGGATTAAAATCACCAATCCACTGTAACTCATAATCTTCATACAAATGTTGATCCTGTATAATTTTGGCAGCTTCCATGATCATAAAACTGTCAATGCCTTTTCCCTGCCATTCGGGCACCACACCAAAGATGATACCATTGAATTTTTTATTCTTCTTTGTACTTTTTATCCAAAGAAATTTAAGCTTGCCCCACCAGTCAAACCTGCCATGTAAGTACTTGAACCATTGATTCAAATCAACAATGTTTAACCATACTGCAATAGGTTCGTCTTTATGATACGTAAACCAGCTGATGCGTTCATCCATCACCGGCTTCATGGCATTGAACATACCGCTTACCAAACGATGATCCATTGTTTTTAATCCACCATGACCTGCCCATGCTTTGTTATACACCGTTACAAAATCATGAGCAAATTTATCCAGCTGATCTTTTTTAATATGTACTGCTTTGATATCCGGATTTTTTGCCACCTCATCATGACGTACATAAAACTTATCCTGTAAACGATCTTTCACTTTGAGTGCATAGCAGTATTGATTAAAGAATACCTTGAAGCCATAGTTTTCAAACAATTGCTGGTAGTACCTGGGGTTGTAATTCATACAATACAAAGGCTGCTGAAAACCTCCTACCTGCACACCCCACCACCTGTCACGCTCACCAAAATTGATAGGGCCATCCATGGCATACATCCCTTTTTCTTCCAGCCACTTTTTGGCAGTATCAAATAAATAATTAGCAGCTGTCTGATCATCAATACATTCAAAAAATCCAAAGCCACCCACAGGACCTTCATCGCCTTTTGTTTTGTATTTTTTATTGACGAATGCAGCAATGCGGCCAATGAGTTTACCATTATCATCTTTTAAAATCCAGCGGATGGTTTCGCCAAAACGATAAGCTTTATTCTTTTCTTTATTGAATACCTGCTGCACATCTTTATCCAGCGGTTGAATATAATTGGGATCGCCTGCGTTCATTAACACATTTACTTTCAAAAATTCTTTTTCCTGCTGCGGAGTGGTCACTTCAATTAACTGCATGATGCAAATGTAACCGTTCATCTAATATCAAAAAATGCCGTTCATCAGTCCAAATGCAATTTTCGCTAACTTGTTTGCAAGAAACGCCCATAACCATTTCTCTGATTGATTTGAGTATGGTAATACTGTGTGGCAAACATCAACAACTAAAAAGTATACATGAACAGTTACATTCTTGCCCTTGACCAGGGTACTACCAGCAGCCGGGCCATTGTGTTTGATAAAAACGGAAATATGATTGCTGTAGCTCAAAAAGAATTTCGGCAAATTTTTCCGCAGCCGGGATGGGTAGAACATGACCCTGAAGAAATATGGAGTACGCAATTGGGTGTAGCTGCTGAAGCTGTGAGCAAAGCAGGATTAACCTCGGAAAATATTCATGCCATCGGCATCACCAACCAACGGGAAACAACGGTGTTGTGGGAACGAAGTACAGGCAAACCTATTTATAACGCTATTGTATGGCAGGACCGCCGCACCGCCGATTTTTGTGATGAACTCAAACGCAAGCATTTACACATATTAATTCAAAAAAGAACGGGCCTGGTTGTTGATGCCTATTTCAGTGCTGCAAAAATCAAATGGATTTTAGACAATGTAGAAGGTGCAAGAGCCAAGGCTGAAAAAGGTGAACTCTGCTTTGGCACAATAGATACCTGGTTGTTATGGAATTTAACGAAAGGACAGGTTCATGCAACCGATGTAAGCAATGCCAGCCGAACCATGCTCATGAATTTAGAAACACTGCAATGGGATGGCGAACTGCAAAAGATGTTTGATATCCCCGGTACTATACTGCCGCAAATAAGAAGCAGCAGCGAAGTGTATGGCACCACACAAAATATTCTTACATCAAAAAATATTCCTATTGCGGGTATTGCCGGCGATCAGCAAAGTGCATTGTTTGGTCAATTGTGTACACAGCCGGGCATGGTCAAAAATACCTATGGTACCGGATGTTTTATGCTCATGAATACAGGCGATAAACTTATTCACTCTCACAATAATTTATTAACCACTGTTGCATGGAAGATTAATGGTAAAACAGAATATGCATTGGAAGGCAGTGTGTTTATTGCTGGTGCTGTAGTGCAATGGTTGCGGGATGGATTAAAAATCATTCGCAACAGCAGTGAGGTGGAAGCACTTGCCGCAACGGTTAAAGATAGTGATGGTGTGTATATTGTTCCGGCATTTGCTGGATTGGGTGCGCCTTATTGGAATCAACACGCACGTGGTACGATGGTAGGATTGACAAGAGGCAGCACTGCGGCACATATTGCACGTGCATCACTCGACAGTATAGCTTATCAAACTACTGATGTTTTAAAAGCCATGGAAGCAGATGCAGGTATCGAAATCAAAGAATTGCGTGTGGATGGAGGCGCTACGGTGAACAATACACTCATGCAATTTCAGAGTGATGTATTAAACACAACAGTTGTAAGGCCTAAGATTACGGAGACAACTGCACTTGGTGCAGCTTATCTTGCAGGGCTCGCCACAGGTTATTGGAATAGCATAGATGAACTGCAACAGCAATGGCAAGTGGACAGGAAGTTTGAAAGCAGCATGGATGAAGACACAAGGAAAACATTATATGAAGGATGGTTGAAGGCGGTGAGGGCGGCGCAAACATTTTAAGGTCTAAGAGTTGAAAGGTTTAAAGGTTCTTTAAACTTCAAGCCCTTTCACTAATATTGCAATTCCTGAATTGATTAAACCATTAAACGTTTAACTTTTCAACCTTTAAACTATTTCTTGAACAGATCACAACAAATACAACAATTAAAATCCACCCATCACTGGGATATCATTATTATTGGTGGTGGCGCTACTGGTCTTGGCGCTGCGGTTGACTCGGCAGCACGTGGCTATAAAACCTTGCTGGTGGAGCAATATGATTTTGGCAAAGGCACTTCCAGTCGCTCTACTAAATTAATACATGGTGGTGTGCGTTATTTGCAGCAGGGCAATATACGATTGGTGCGTGATGCATTGAAAGAACGGGGATTACTATTGAAAAACGCACCGCACCTGGCACATCCGTTGAAATTGGTGATGCCTTCTTACCGATGGTATGAAACCCTGTACTACGGACTGGGTTTAAAAGTTTACAATTTCCTCTCGGGCAAATTAAGTTTAGGCAAAAGTGAAATGCTTTCTGTTAAGAGAACGCAGCAGTATATTAAGGGCTTGGATGGCAAACGTTTAAGTGGCGGTGTAGCCTATTACGACGGCCAGTTTGATGATGCCCGCCTTTGCATTACACTTGCATTAACCGCTGCAGATGTAAGTGCTACGGTGTTGAATTATGCAAAAGTAACGGAGCTCATTCGTGAAAACGAAAAAGTTAAAGGGATAATCATTCATGATACCATCAACAATGAAACCTATGAAGCAAGAGGAACCATTGTTGTGAACGCCACAGGTGTATTTGTTGATGATGTATTGAAGATGGATGACGACGGCTTAGAAAAAGCGGTGAGCCCATCGCAGGGAATCCATATTGTAGTGGATAAGCAATTTTTTCCGGGTGAACAGGCTTTGTTTATTCCCCGTACGGATGATGGACGGGTGTTATTTGCTGTACCGTTTCATGATAAAGTCATCATTGGTACTACTGACACCAGCATTGATCATCCAACCATTGAACCTGTACCCAAAGAGGAGGAAGTGGAGTTTGTGATCAATCACTTCAACCGCTATGTACATACCGGTTTGCAACGCAGCGATGTAAAAAGTGTGTTTGCAGGTTTGCGTCCTTTAATAAAAATTCCCGGACAAAAGAAAACGGCTGTGCTTCCCCGTGACCATACCATTTGGGAAAGCAAAGGCGGTATGATCAACATCAGCGGTGGTAAATGGACCACGTATAGAAAAATGGCGCAGGAAGTCATTCTCAAATCACACTATGCAGGTGGTTTAGCGTATACCCGATGTCAAACAGAAACCATGAAGCTGCACGGCTGGATCAAGAAACCGGATTATGAGGATCCGCTTCATTACTATGGAAGTGATGCAGCAGCGATTCGATATTTACAGCATCAAGGTTATTCGCAAACCATACACCCCAACTTACATTATACTGTTGCCGAAGTAATGTGGGCCGTAGGTAATGAAATGGCCATGACGGTGGAAGATGTATTGAGCCGCAGAACAAGAGCCTTAATTTTAGATGCAAAAGCTGCTATTGAAGCAGCTCCATTAGTTGCAGATATTATGATGAAAGAAATGAACAAAGATGAAACATGGAAAGAACAGCAGTTAGAAGCGTTTTATAAAGTGGCGGAAGGATATGTGCTCAAGTGAGAAGTAGGAAGTACGAGGTACGAAGTAAGATGAGATTGAAATTTAACGTGGCTGACAAAATTTACACTGTCAATATCAGTTTGGCTTTTTTAGCTCAAAAGAAAAAGATATAATTTCAAGATTCCGTTTATAAAATTAAATTTGAATAATAAAACCATTTTCTATGGCTACTTCATCACTTCGTAAAAAACTGGCTGATTATATGTTAGTGGCAGATGATAAAAAAGTTAAAGCCGTATATGCTTTATTGGAAGATGACATAGAACAGGAAGAACTTGATTACACACCAGAATTAAAGCGAAAATTAGATGACACTTACGCATACTATGAAAAAGGAGAAAACATGATAAGTGCAGCTGAAGCTGAAAACAAAATCAAAAAAGCTTTGCAAACTTCCAAACGCAAATGAGCTTTCAGCACATATTTGCACCGTCAGCATTTCAGGAATTTGAAGATGCTGTTTACTGGTATAAATCAAAAAGTATAAGAACGGCAGAAAATTTTGCTGCAGCAATTTTTTCAAAAATCGATATGATTTGCAAAGACCCGTTTCGTTATAGAAGCACTTATAAGAAATTCAGAGAGACTTCCACAAAACGATTTCCATTTTTCATTATCTATTTTATTGATAAAGAAAAGAATCTTGTTGTGATTTCATCCATTTATCATCACAGGAGAAATCCAAAAAGAAAATACAAATCTTAATCAACCTAAATCCACTGGCCATGACTCCTTTTCTTGCAGAATTTATCGGAACCATGTTCATCATTGTGTTGGGTAATGGTGTTGTCGCCAATGTATTACTCAATAAATCCAAAGGTCATAATGGCGGATGGATCGTTATTACATTTGGCTGGGCCATTGCTGTGTTTGTGGGTGTGTACAGCAGTGCCTCCGTGAGTGGTGCGCATCTCAATCCGGCTGTTACCATTGTATTGGCTGTATTGGAAAAATTCAGTTGGGCTGATGTACCTGTGTACATTCTTGCTCAATTTGCAGGTGCCATGACCGGAAGTTTCTTGATGTGGCTGGCTTACAAACAACATTTTGATGCAACAACAGATACAGATGCCAAGCTGGGTGTATTTTGTAATATGCCTGCCATTCCGAATGTATTTTTTAATCTCCTGACCGAAACGATCATTACAGCAATTTTTGTTTTAGGCGTATTGTTTATTGCAGCTCCGCAAAATTCATTGGGTGCACTGGATGCTCTGCCTGTTGCTTTACTGGTGCTGGGTATTGGTTTGAGTTTGGGCGGACCAACCGGTTATGCTATAAATCCAGCACGTGACCTCGGTCCACGTATCATGCATTTTTTATTGCCGATTGGTGTGAAGAGAGATAGTGGTTGGGGTTATAGTTGGATTCCTGTAGTGGGACCTGTACTTGGTGGAGTTGTGGCGGCGATGGTGTGGAAGATGATACAATAACGTGTCAGACCACATGAAGTGGCCAAACATTTACTTAAATAACTTTAGAAAACACATACAAACACTCCATCGCAATCTGGTTACTCCGTTCTGTATATTTTTCATTCTGCAATACGGTTCCATCGTAAGCCTTTGGATCATTGTAAGTAGTAGCGATGCGTAATTCACAACCGGGAATAAAGGGACAGTTTTCTTCTGCATCCGAGCAGGTCATGATCGCAGCAAAGCCGGAGGAAGGGTTGTATTCATGATTGTACACTTTGGAAAAACAGGTGACATACCTGTCATCATCAAAATACACATGATACACAGGATTGATTCCTTCTGTTGTTTTCCGTACTTCAAAACCGGCGGATGAAACAGCATGAATAGCATTAGGGTTAAACGCTGTTGCTTCCGTACCTCCGGAAAATGTTTTTACATCACTGATATTATAATAAGCTGCTGCTACTGCTGCCCATATCTGTCCCAAATGACTGCGCCGGGAATTGTGGGTACAGACAAATTCCAATTGCACTGTTTCATGATTGGATTTTTTTGTACTGATATAAGCGGCAATTTTTTCAAGCAATGCTTTTCGATCTGCCGGTATTTCTGCAAAATTCTTTACCAGTTGGTTACAGCGTTGATGGAGAATGGAAAACATGAGCTTTGATTGAATAGTAAAGATATTGAGTGTGAAAAGATGTTTTATTCGTTTTAAAAAATTTAATACAGCTTGATTTGTAGTTACTGATTATATGGGTGAGAAGCCCCTGTTTCTTCTTTTCTTTTTACTTCTCCAAAAAGAAACAAAAAGGAGCCCGATTTCGAATGACGGCCCGAAATCGGAGGGCTCCCTGATTAAGCTGTGTTCTACTGTGATTAATTACATTTTAATTCTACTGAACATCCTATGTGATACAGGTTGATTTAACTTATACTTGTTGAAACTATTTTTAAGATTGTAATTAATTAGTGACTTAACGATGTATTGATGTTTATTGATAGTTAATGTGGCAGAACAAATAGCTTATTCAAACGATGCAGCGCCGCTCCCTCTCCAATTGGAGAGGCCAGCCCGAAAGATTCATTCTGGCAGGGAGAAGGAGGGTGAGGTAGAAAAACGAAATGGCAGCAGATAAGATTTTCATAGTAATGATTGAGCACTTTGCTGCCATGAAACCTGAACGTACAAGTGAGTGACACAACAGACGATGCCACCTGCACCAGCGCCCGCAACACAACCATGCTCAACTCCTTCCCACACGGCAATTAGGCTATATGCTGACTTCCGTCATTCACCAACCTTGCGGGGTCGGGTACTTTCGTACCTTAACCAAACAGGTTTGTTATGTCAATCAATCAATTCAAATCAAAAGCAGAAGTAATGGATGGCAATGAAGCGGCGGCGTACATTGCGTACAAGTGCAGCGAAGTCTGTGCCATCTACCCCATCACACCATCGAGCGCCATGGGCGAGTGGGCTGATGAATGGAGTGCCAAAGGCATTAAAAATATTTTCGGCACCACACCCAAAGTAATCGAAATGCAGAGTGAAGCTGGTGCCGCCGGGGCTATCCATGGTGCCTTGCAGGGCGGTGCATTGGCATCAACCTTTACAGCATCACAAGGATTGCTGCTCATGATTCCCAACATGTATAAAATTGCAGGTGAGTTAACACCTGCTGTGTTTCATATTGCAGCGAGGAGCTTGGCCACCCATGCGCTTTCCATTTTTGGCGATCACAGTGATGTAATGGCTGTTCGCTCTACAGGCTTTGCCATGTTGTTTGGCAACAGTCCGCAGGAAGTGATGGATATGGCGTTGATTGCACATGCTGCTACATTAAAAGCAAGAGTTCCTTTTCTGAACATTTTTGATGGCTTCCGTACGTCGCATGAACTCAATGAAGTACAACTTATTCCTGATGAAGTCATTGAGAAAATGATTAGTATGGAAGCAATTCATGCTCACCGTGACCGTGCATTGAATCCGCACAAACCTGTGATACGTGGCACGGCACAAAATCCTGATGTATATTTTCAAAACCGTGAAGCTGCTACGCCTTACTATGAAAGAGTGCCCTCCATTGTGCAGGAGCAAATGGATCAATTTTATCAACTCACAGGAAGAAGATACAACCTGTTTGAATATTACGGACACGAACATCCTGACAGAGTGATTGTGATCATGGGCAGCGGTGCCGGTGCTGTGAAAGAAACAGTGGATTATTTAAATACACATGGCAGTCATGTGGGAATGGTAAATGTGCGTTTGTTCCGTCCGCTGGATGTAGAAGCATTTACAAAAGCACTTCCTAAATCTGTAGTAAGTATTGCCGTGCTGGACCGTTGCAAAGAACCTACAGGAATTGGTGAGCCTTTGTACATGAATATTGTGAATGCGTTGAATGAAGCACAGGAAAACCATCATGCACATGTGATTGGCGGACGTTATGGATTGAGCAGTAAAGAATTTACGCCTGCCATGGTGAAAGCAGTGTTCCGTGAAATGAAAAAAGAAAAACCAAAGAACCATTTTACAGTTGGCATTGAAGATGATGTAAGTCACAGCAGTTTGGAATATGATAAAACGTTCAATCTTGAAAGTCAGCATTTGTTCCGTGGTTTGTTTTTTGGTTTGGGTGCTGATGGTACAGTGAGTGCCAATAAAAACTCCATTAAGATCATTGGTGATAAAACCAATGACCACGTGCAGGGTTATTTTGTGTACGATAGTAAGAAGTCAGGTTCACTCACAGTTTCTCACTTGCGTTTTGGTGAAAAACCGATTGAGTCCACTTATTTAATTCAATCAGCCAATTTTGTAGCCTGTCATCACTTCAACTATTTAACCAAGTATGACATTTTAAAAGATGCCGAGCATGGGGCAACATTTTTATTAAATGCACCGTATGAAAAAGAAGAGCTGTGGAGTAAACTTCCCAAAAAAATTCAGGAAGAGATCATTCATAAGCAACTGAAGTTTTATGCCATCAATGCTTATACCGTTGCCAAAGAAGCGGGCATGGGCACACGCATCAATACTATTTTACAAACCTGCTTTTTTGCTATCAGTAATGTGTTGCCAAAAGAGGAAGCGATTGCAAAAATTAAAGAAGCCATTTATGAAACCTATTGGAAAAAAGGTGAAGCCGTAGTTCAGAAAAACTATGATGCAGTAGATACCACCCTTGTTAACTTGTATGAAGTGGATTACAGTCAATACAAAGTTGGAAATGTAGAGCTGAGTAATATTGTGGCTGATGATGCACCTGATTTTGTAAAAGGCGTTTTGAGTAAAATCATGGCAGGCGAAGGTGATGAATTACCGGTAAGTGCCTTTCCTGTTGATGGTACATACCCCAGCGGCACTACCAAATGGGAAAAACGAAATATTGCAGATGCAGTACCTGTATGGGATACCAGCTTGTGTACACAATGCAACAAGTGTGTGATTATTTGTCCGCATGCAGCTATCCGTGCAAAAGTCTATGATAAAAATTTATTGAGTGAAGCACCTGCAACACTCAAGTATGTGGATCCCATTGGTAAAGAATGGAATAAAGAAACAGAAGCTTACACCTTACAGGTATCAACTGAAGATTGCACAGGTTGTACGTTGTGTGTGGAGTATTGTCCTATTACTTCCAAAACAGATGCAGGTCATAAAGCCATCAACATGATGGATAAAAAAGATATACAACAGGCAGAAATCGAAAACTGGGACTACTTTCTTTCATTACCGGAAGTGGACCGTGCAAGAGTGAATAAAAATACAGTGAAAGGTTCTCAATTCTTTCAACCATTGTTTGAGTTCAGTGGTGCCTGTGCAGGTTGTGGTGAAACTCCTTATCTCAAGCTTATTACACAATTGTTTGGTGAACGCATGATTGTTGCCAATGCCACCGGATGTTCTTCCATCTTTGGAGGCAACCTGCCATCTACTCCATGGACAACCAATAAAGAAGGAACAGGTCCGGCATGGGCTAACAGTTTGTTTGAAGATAATGCCGAGTTCGGATTAGGCTTACGACTGGCGGGTGAAAAGAAAAAAGAAATGGCTTATCAACTATTGGATGAGTTACGGCCACAAATAGGCGAAGACCTGGTAGATGCATTGGTGAATGCAAAAGAAGATACTGAAGCTGATATTCAAACCAAACATGAACTGGTACTGGAATTAAAACAACGGTTAAGCGGCATGAAATCAATGGCCGCACTCAACCTGTTTCACCTGGCTGATTTCATTGAGCAAAAATCAGTTTGGATCATAGGTGGTGATGGTTGGGCGTATGATATTGGTTATGGAGGACTGGACCATGTACTCTCCACCGGCGAAAATGTAAATATTCTTGTTTTGGATACAGAAGTGTACAGCAATACAGGCGGACAAAAATCAAAATCGACTCCATTGGGTGCCAGTGCCAAGTTTAGTGTAAATGGAAAAACATCGGGCAAAAAAGATTTAGCGATGCAGGCGATAGCACATGGCACCGCATATGTAGCACAGATTGCATTGGGTGGAAATGATATGCATACGCTGCGAACCATTCTGGAAGCTGAAGCCTATCCCGGCCCATCACTTGTAATTGCCTATAGCCATTGTATTGCACATGGCATTGATATGGCGCATGGCGCCGAAGAACAGGACTTTGCAGTGAAGAGTGGTTACTGGCCATTGTTTCATTACAATCCACTCAAGCCAAAAGGAGAACGATTTGTGATTGACAGTAAAGAGCCATCCTTACCATTGAGTGAATTTATGTATCATGAAAATCGTTTTAATGTAATTAAAGCAAAAGATCCTGAATTGGCAGAACAGTTTTTACATACTGCAGAAGAAATGCGTAATAACAAATGGGATCGATTGGTTACGTTAAAAGGTTTGTAGCCGTAATCTGCACTAGCTGTAAAAAGGAATTGCTGATGCAGTTCCTTTTTCTTTTACCGGTTGTATACCTGCATCCGTAAATCAAGTAAGAGCGAAGAAAACAAATAAGAAACGATAAGAATTAAATTACTTACAAAGCCAGCGGTTGCTTAAATGGGTGAATTCAAAATCAGGAGCATGGCATTTTCTTTTATGCCGGGTTTTTAATGGTGGTGTGCCTGAATAGCCAGTTGGATTGATATAAATAGTTTATAATTTGATTAAACTTTTATACTACTGTGATTAATTACAATCTAACTCTATTCATCACCCTATGCGCCATCTCATGATTAATTAAAGTTATTAAGTATTCTGTGTTGAAGAGGATTGAAATGTGTCGAGGGATGTACAATGTAGATATGGTAGAAATAAAAGCATGGCTTCGGGAAGAAGCACCGCTCCTTCTCCTCGAGAGTAAGCGAGGAACGAAGGTTACGAGCGAAGCTCAGATGGAGGATGAGGTGGAAACAGAAAATGAATGAAACAGCATTTAATCATGCTGCTTGAAGTTTTGCCGCCATGGAAAACCAATCGTATCACCGCCTTTGGCGGAATGCCGCTGAAACATTCAGTCGAATAATGTGAAAGCGGCACAAGTGAGTGACACGACACCGCTGCCATGAAAGCCCTCAACCCGACTCCAAAAAAATCAAAATTCACACCCGTTTCGCACTTATCCACAGCTAAATCACAGCTTTCCACAGCTTATTCATTAAAATAGCATATAAAGTCTACGCAAACACAATACTGGTAAGGGTTTCCTCTTTGTGGAAAAAATAAAATATATCCATTTTGTTGGCAAAGTGGGAAAATATGTTATTTTGTGTAGAATAATGGGGGAATTATCCCGTTACAATACAAATGATTGGTTTTCTAGGAGAATATGAGGTTACAATGGACGCAAAAGGTCGCTTTTTGCTCCCCGCCGCTTTTAAAAAGCAGGTGCCGGAGGACTGGGGCAACCAGTACGTCATCAGTCGTGGCATTGAACAATGCCTCACCTTATACCCTATGAAAAATTGGGAACCCATTGTAGCCGAGATTTCTCAGTTAAACGATTTTGACCCTAAGGTAAGACAATTTCAACGCTATTTTTTGAACGGTGCTACCCCCGTGGAGCTCGACAGTGCAGGCCGCCTGTTGATTCCGCAAACTCTTCAATCCTATGCAGGTCTGCAAAAGGATATGGTGATGGTAGCCCGGCTCAACAAAATAGAAATATGGGATAAAGTAAAGTATCAGCAGTTCTTTGAAAACTTTTCACCCGACACTTTCAGCAGCCTTGCCAATGAAGTGATGGTTAAAAAGGAGCAGTAAGCATGGGGAGTAAGAAGCAAATAGCGGAGTCCGCATCAGCACATGATGAAGGGCAGGCGTTACAGTACGAGTATCATGTGCCTGTAATGCTTCACGAGGCGGTAGATGCTTTGAACATTCAGCCAAATGGTGTGTATGTGGATTGCACGTTTGGCGGTGGTGGTCACAGCCGTGAGATTTTAAAACGATTGGGAGCCGAAGGAAAACTATTTGCTTTTGACCAGGACCCGGATGCCAAACGAAACTTGCCAGATGATGAACGCATTGTTTTTGTCCCCCACAATTTTCGCTACATCAGCCGGTTTTTAAAACTGCACAAAGCAGAACAGGTGGATGGTGTGCTGGCCGACCTCGGCGTAAGCAGCCACCAGTTTGATGAAGCAGAGCGTGGGTTTTCTACACGGTTTGAGGGTCCGCTGGATATGCGTATGGATCAATCATCAGCAAAAACAGCGGCTACGGTGCTTCATTCTTTTTCGCAGGAGCAGTTGCACAAACTGTTTGAACAGTATGGAGAAGTAACCAACTCCAAAACACTGGCTGCAACCATTGTGGAGCAACGCAAAACCAATCCGCTGCAAACCATTACACAACTGAAGCAGGCACTACAGGCTGTAGTGAAGGGAAATCCCAATAAATACTTTGCCCAGGTGTTTCAGGCGCTTCGCATAGAAGTAAATGACGAATTGCTTGTATTAAAAGAACTGCTGGAACAATTACCTGCTGTATTAAAGCCCGGTGGCAGGGCAAGTATCATTTCGTTTCATTCACTGGAAGACCGCTTGGTTAAAAACTTTTTCAAACACGGCAGTTTGGAAGAGGAAGCGTACAACCCTTTTGAAAGAGGCGAACGGAAAAAAGTGTTCAATGTAATTACCAGGAAACCAACAGAACCAAGTCCTGAAGAACAAAAACGAAATCCAAGAAGCAGGAGTGCGAGATTAAGAGTGGCTGAAAAACTGTAGATGAAATCCGATATGTATTGTTGGTGATAACACTAACAAAGGCGAAAATCATACCCACTGAATTCTATCCCTGAAACCACAATTTTTAAATCCAATCCATGTTAAGACCGTAACAAAACAATTGTAACAACGAACAAGAACCAAACCAATGGCAGTAAAGGAATCGAAGTTTGAATTAAAAAAGTGGTTCAATTATCAATGGATTGTACGCAACGTACCATTCTTTCTCTTTCTTTCTTTGTTAGCGATACTCTACATCGCCAACGGGCACTATGCCGATAACACCATCCGTGATATCAATAAGACAACCAAATTATTAAAAGAACAGGAGTACGAATACAAATCACTCAACGGAAAATTAATGTTTCAAAACCGCTTGAGCGAAGTGTCAAAAGTTGTAGATACGATTGGCTTAAAAGAAACTATTCAGCAACCCATTAAATTAACCGACAGCAGTACAGCTAAAAATTAATGGAAGTAAAAAAAGACATATTGTGGCGGGTGTACCTCGGGTTTCTGGGGTTAACATTGTTTGGTATCCTTATTTTGGGTAAAGCCTTCTATACACAAAGTTTTGAAGGAAGCTATTGGAGAAGTATGGGCGACAGTATGCATACAAAAATCATTGACCTGGCTGCAGAACGTGGCACCATTTACAGTGAAGATGGCAGCATGCTCAGTACTTCTTTACCGCAGTTTGATATGTATGTTGATTTTGGTGCGGAAGGTTTACGGGCGAAGGATGGTAAAAACTTTTTCACTAATGTTGACTCATTAAGTATTTGTTTGTCAAAATTATTCAAAGACAAGTCCGCTGATGCCTATAAAAAAGAACTGAAGCTGGCATATAAAAACAAAGAGCGTTACTATCCGCTGCGCAAAAAAGTTACGTTTGAAGAATACAAAGAGTTGCGTGAGTTTCCATTAGTGCGTTTGGGAAAAAATAAAAGCGGTTTTATTGCTGAAGTAAAAACCAAACGTTTGAATCCTTTTGGTGAGTTGGGTTTCCGCACCATTGGTTTGTACAGGGAGAATGCAAAACTGGTGGGACTGGAGCGTTCATTTGATACGGTATTGCGTGGCACCAGCGGTAAACGTTTGGTGCGTTTTGTTGCAGGTGGTGTTATGATGCCTGTAGAAGGTTATGAAGTAGAACCTGAAAACGGTAATGATGTATACACTACACTGGATGTAAATATTCAGGACATCACTGAGCGTGCTTTAATGCGTACTATGACAACCAATGAAGCATTGGAAGGAACCTGTATTGTAATGGAAGTAGCCACCGGAAAGATTAAAGCAATCGCCAATCTAAGTCGCACACAGGAAGGCACCTATTTTGAGAAAGACAATTTTGCACTCCGCACATCAGAGCCCGGTTCTACCATTAAGCTTGTTACATTATTTGCAGCGCTGGAAGATAAACATGTAACCATTAATGATAATATCACCATTCATGGCGGCCGCTGGAATTTAAATGGAAGAACCATCGTTGATGATCACCATGGCCCTGAAGTCATCAGTATTAAAAATTCATTTGCTCAAAGTTCCAATGTAGCAATGAGCAAGCTTGCCTATCAGTATTACACCAATGATCCCAAAAAATATTATAAGCATTTAAAGAATCTTCATCTCACTTCAAAAACAGGCATTGAGTTGAATGAAGAATTCAAGCCATTGGTAAAAAATCCCAATACAGCCAAGTACTGGCATCCGCAAACATTGGCATCATGGGGGTTTGGTTATGAAATCATGTTGTCGCCTCTCCAATTATTAATGGTGTACAATGCAGTTGCCAACAATGGAAAGATGATGAAACCTTATTTGCTCAATGAAATAAGGAGTTATGGTACCGTTGTGCAAAAAGTAGAACCTGAAGTATTGAATGAACAAATCGGCCGTCCTGAAACCATTCAGCAACTGCAGGAATGTTTGAAGGAAGTATGCATCACAGGTACCGGTAAAAATGTATTTGCGAATTCTCCATATAAAGTAGCAGGCAAAACAGGAACCGCAAAAGTGAACGATGGAAAGTTCAAATATAGTGATGGTGTTTATCAAAGTGCATTTGCAGGATATTTTCCTGCTGATGCACCTAAGTACTCCATCATTGTGGTGGTGAAAAATAAACCGCATGCTGCTACTTATTATGGAGGAACAGTAGCAGCTCCTGTGTTTCGTGAAATAGCTGACCATTTATATAAGTACAGCATCAATCAACTAACGCCTTTGCAATTGCCTGCTGTTGATTCTATGCTTTACACATTTGGTGGTATGAAAAAAGAAATTCAATCGATTGGCAACACCTTTCAGTTTGGATACAATGATGCAATGGGTGGCAACTGGCGCACAGTAGCTGTAAAAAATAAAATCATGCAACCGCAGGTATTCAACGTAGCTGCATCAACCATTCCTGATGTGCGTGGGTTGGGTTTGAAAGATGCATTGTACGTATTGGAAAATAACGGATTAACCGTTCAGGTAAACGGAAAAGGAAAAGTAGTTGGTCAATCAATAACTGCAGGTTCGCCTGCTACAAAAGGTCAATCAATCGTTTTGTATTTGAATTAATGGCATTGTTAAAAGATATATTATACAAAGTGCATATCCGCAGCGTTCACGGTACAACGAATGTTGAAGTGAATGATGTACAGATTGACTCCCGTCTTGTAACTAAAGGATGTTGCTTTATTGCCATTAAAGGAACAGCAACTGACGGTCATGCATTTATTGATAAAGCCGTTGAGCTGGGCGCAACAGTAATTGTATGTGAACATCTGCCTGTTGCCATCAATGATGCTGCTACTTATGTGGAAGTGAGTAATAGTGCAGAAGCAGCAGGATACATAGCCAATCAATTCTTTGGTAATGTAACAGAGCGAATGAAAGTAGTGGGTGTTACAGGAACGAATGGTAAAACAACCATTGCCACACTGTTGTACAAACTCTTCAGCGGAATTGGTTATAAATGCGGATTGATTTCAACGGTTGAATATCATGTAGGCAGCGAAATATTTCCATCAACACATACAACACCGGATGTGATTTCATTGAATCGTCTGCTCAAAAAAATGTACGATGCACAGTGTACGCA
>CAYPBV010000051.1:0-413 GCA_964409025.1 uncultured Chitinophagaceae bacterium
TTATGGATGTGTAAAGCACCACTGATGGCACCACGAATATTTCCCTGCAACTGATCATTTGGCATTCCTTTGCCGGCAATAAACTGTGCGCCGCCGTTAGAAAATTGTATAATCACAGGAGAGTTTACTTTTGCTGCTGTTTCCAGTGTGGCATTAATAGTATTGGTGCCAATGGTGTTTACTGCAGGCAATGCAAACTGATTGTCCTTAGCATCTGTTAATAAAGCTTCGAGTTCTGCACCGTATAAAACGCCTGCTCTGTATTTACCCATGGTTGTAAGTTTTAAGTATGATTGATTTAAGAATAAGAGCCGCTAAGATAGTTAATTACAACATATTTTAGTTACCATTTTAGGGTAGGGGCATCCCTTAAAAAGAACGAAGAATCAGGAACAAATTGAATATGCTGGCCG
>CAYPBV010000051.1:423-22002 GCA_964409025.1 uncultured Chitinophagaceae bacterium
TTTGGAAAAACATTGATAAAACTGATGCTGTCTTTTTTCAATTTTTCACGGTAGGGGGCAGGCAAATAAATAGCTGTAAAATTTTCAAACATTTCATCTTTTGTACCGGGTTCCCTGTTACCATGATCTCCGGCAATAATAATTACAGCGTTACCTTTTTCTGCAAGCATAATTTTTTGAATCGTTTCCTTTATTTTTTTATTGGTATAAACAAGGTGCGGCAGGTAATTGGAATCAACACCTGCTTCATTTCGCAGTTCCTTATACACAACTGAAACAGGTCTATCTTTTCCTGTGCTGTCAAAAAAATATGGTGGATGCGGCATGTTATAATGCGCATAAATAAAACGTGGTTGATTTAAAGGCTCCTGTAAAAGGTGATCGATTTCCTTTTCAATTATTTGATTGCTCCTCTTTTGCTTATTGAGTTTGAAGTAAACAAATTGTTGCAGTCGTGGATTTTCAGGGTCAAACAATTGCCATCCGATATCTTCAAAAACGTGATTTAAAAAAGTAAACCGGTTAAAAAGTGACATGCCTTTTGGCAAGTAATCAGAATTAATAAATGCAGGATAGTTGTCTATATCAAATATTGACAGATTTATGATTTGAAATCCATTGACCTCAAAAATCTTTACTATTCTGTTTTTACTTATAGCCTCGAGTGCATGGGTATAATCTGCTTTGGATATGGAATCAAACCTGAGTCCATTAAAGTATTTCATATTTAATGCAGATGCAATGGAAAAATGTGTGAAATTATAATTTGACCTGCTTTTACTGTAAACATAAAATCCCTCTTTGGTTAAGAAGGAATCCAGCGGATTTATAAATCCAAATCGTTTATTAAGGTAAGCGGAGTTTGCGTAAGCATCATAGATTAGAAAGTAAAAGTTTCGCTTTAAACTATCCGGAATTCTGAACTGTAACTGATTGTCAAGTTTCAACGGGTTAATTTTATTGCGACCCAGGTGATTTACAGCAAATAAAAAAATATCTGAAAGGAGTAATAAAATAACAACTGTATTGATTTGCAGATACTTCGACTCAAAATTACCTTTCGTTTTTTTAAGCCAAATGATGAACAAAAAGAATACAACAAACAGAAACGGTAATAAAAATATATACCGGCTTACAAAACTGTGATTAGTAATATTTTTTAAACCCGAATGAAAATTACTGAAGAAAAAAAAGACACACTGCACAGCAAAAATCAGCAGTACTGCTTTACGTTTTTGTTTAAAGAATAACTGAACAATAAAATACATTAAGGCAAAACACGAACTATATAATAATGCGGCAAGCAGTACATCTTTAAATGATATGTAATAGTAGTTGGAAAATGTTATATGAAGTACATATAAGAGCGGTGTAAGAAAAATAAAGAAACCATTTTGCTGTAATAATCTTTTCATTTGCTCAGGTTATTGCTTTTGCTGCATGACTGATTCATATTCCCAAATGCTGTTTCAAATATCTGAAATAGGCAGCAGCTCTGAGCATTTTACTGCCATACCAGCTAAATATTTCACCATCAACAAGTAAAATTTGTTCAACCCCGGTTTCTTTTTTTAAAGTTACCATATGTTTTTCCCTGAAAGGGTAGGGTTCTGATGAAAGAAAAATAAATTGGGGTCGCAGATGCCGTATGTCTTCAGTTGTAACTGCCGGGTATCTTATTTGGTGTTCCAATACATTTCTAAAACCGGCAGCATTAAGCATGCTGTTAATAAATGTATCACCCCCAACACTCATGTAGGGCTTTTGCCAGATAAGATAAAGTACATTGTAGGTGTCATTGATCTGAATCTGAGATAAATCATTTTGAATTTGCTCCACCATTGCTGCACCTGTTCTGTCTTTACCAGTAAGCCTTGCCACATCCTTTATCATTTGCAGGGCATCATCAACAGTGGCGATATTACTTAAATACACCGGTGCAATCTGCGCCAGCGCCTCCACCTGTTCTTTTACATTTTCTTCCTTGTTGGCAAAAATTAAATCCGGAGCTAAAGCACTTATTTTTTTCAATGAAATATTTTTTGTTCCACCAACACGCTCTTTGGTTTTATACCATTCATGCGGATGCACACAGAATTTAGTAATGCCTGTTACTTCTTCTCTTAATCCTAAATCAAACAATAATTCTGTAATTGAAGGAACGAGGGAAACAATCCGCACAGCAGGGCGGGATATAAATACTAAATTGCCTGTTTGGTCCTGAACGCTGATGCTCATTTCAAAACAGGCAAATTAATAATTTAAAGCGGTTCCGGGTGTTAAGGTAAAAAACAGTTATCAGGTATAGCTCAGTAATGAACCGGATTTTATTTCTTTTTTTCAGTTTATTCAGGATTATTGGACGTTGGTTTGAATAAATAGAAAAAAAGATCTGGATTTCACGGACATGGATTTTCAGGTCTTAGGTTTTTCTTAGGATCCAGATCTTTTTTTTAGCCTTTTAGTTCTCTTGGTTCCGTTTTCAGAAGAATCTGATGCGGTCGGCTTTGGTTTGGTTTTTCAGGATGTTGGTTTCAGTGTTTCTTTTGGTTTCGCAACTGGTTTTTTAGGTTCTCTTGGATTTTTCAACGAACTCTGGCTTTCTTATAGGTACGGATTCAAAAGTCTTTTAAAAAATTGGAAGTTGAGAGATATTGGATTTTTCAATTTGATTTTTCAATGGTTTTGGATATTTCTACTAAGTGTTTTTCTCAGGTTAGTTGTTGACTGTGTTATCAATCAACTTCCGACACAAAAGTATCATGGGCTCAGTAACTGAACAAGAGCACTAATTCTCAATTTTGATGCATCAGTATTTACACAAGGTCACGTAAGCTTTCGTTACTATACATCGTAGTTCTACGTTTTTCGACTATCTTTTAATTGATTTTATGAGTGAGAATACAATAAATACAAAAGCCTTCAGCTGTAAACGGAAGGCTTTTGTATTTAGATTGCATTATGTTTTATTTTGTTAAAGACTGTATGAGATCATATTTTGTAACAATATGGTAGTTGCCTGCTTCATCTTTACTCATTACTGCTCCGTTTTCTTTAGTAATCATACTGCTTAAACGCTCCACAGGCGTATCAAACGCCACTAAGGGGAAGGCGTGCTCCATTACACTGCTTATCTTTTCATTCTTTAATTCAGGATTTGAAAAAAGCTTTCCAAACAATCCGCTTTCAGATATAGAACCCGCCATTGCGCCACCATTCAAAACAGGTATTTGATCAATATCATATTTCTTCATTAATTCAACTGCCTCTGCTACAGTATGTTGGGGTTCTACTGTTACCAATCTGTTATGTGCCCGGCTTGAAACAATATCCTTAAATGTTTTTACTTCTAAAAAGCCACGTTCCATCATCCACTGATCATTATATACTTTTCCTACATATCGGCTGCCATGATCATGCAGAATGCATACCACCAAATCATCTTTTTTCAAACTGCCTTTTCCACCGGGGCCTGCGGCCAATTGCATGAGTCCCTGTAAACAGCTACCTGCACTGTATCCGCAAAACAAACCTTCTTCCTTAGCCAATCTGCGGGCCATTACAGCACCATCCTTATCTGTAACCTGTACAAAATCATCTATAAAGCTCATGTCATAATTCTTAGGCACAAAATCTTCTCCAAAGCCTTCGCTGATGTAAGGGTGTACTTCATTCATATCAATTTCACCCGTTTTAAAATATTTGGTAAGCAATGACCCGTATACATCCACGGCCCATATTTTAATATCCGGATTTTTTTCTTTGAGATACATGGCTGTACCTGTTATAGTACCACCGGTACCCGCAGTACAAACAAGATGCGTAATCTTTCCATCGGTTTGATTCCAGATTTCCGGGCCTGTAGTTTCATAATGTGCCAATCGATTGGCTAGGTTATCATACTGGTTCATGTGCATAGAGTTGGGTACTTCCTTTGCCAATCTTGCGGCTACACTGTAATAACTTCTGGGATCTTCAGGCATTACATTGGTAGGGCAAACAATTACTTCTGCACCTACGGCCTTGAGTATATCAACTTTTTCCTTGGATTGTTTATCAGTAGTTACAAATATGCATTTATAACCTTTTACTACAGCAGCCAGTGCCAGCCCCATGCCTGTATTGCCACTTGTACCTTCAATGATAGTACCGCCGGGTTTAAGTTTACCTTCCTTTTCAGCTACTTCCACCATCTTGAGTGCCATGCGATCTTTAATGGAGTTACCCGGATTGAAATAATCCACCTTAGCAGCCACTGTGCATGGTACATCTTTAGTGATTTTATTTAAACGGATGAGTGGCGTGTTGCCAATTGTTTCAAGAATGTTGTTTTTGATATCCATATTGCATATTGTAACGCAAAGTTACGGTTTCAAAACAAGCGTTAGGTTATACCATTTGTTTTTGTTGTTAAGTTTCAACTAAATTGGCATAATACCAATATACATTGGATTATCACTTTCTTAAGGGGAATCGGTAACGTATTGTTGTTATTATGCAGCTGACTTTTTCTGTCTTAAAAAACTGTCAAAAAACATGAGTCCCAGTACAAGTGTCACCATGAGTGTAGCATTAAGAACGGTGGAATTAAAATATTTAGCAATGGACAATTGAGGTACACTAATTTGATTTAAATCGAAGGGCAGAAGATTTGTATTTCCACCATCTGTATTCCAGTTTACTTGCGTTAAAGCATATATTAGTGTAGCGGCAATGGTAAGGATAAAGAAGGCGGCAATACTTCGAATGATATATTTATTGACGTATGTTTTGGTAGCGGGTTTAGGGGTTATACCGGCTAAACTATCCATTACATTTTTACTGAAACGCATTGAAGGCTGTTCTAAATCCGTTTCGTTTGTGAGAAGCTGATGCAACTCTGATTGCTTGTGGTAAGCCGATCTCCATTCTTCACTTGCTGAAAGCATTTTTTCAACATAAATTATTTCAGCAGCAGTGGCGCTACCGTCAATGTAGTTCCAGATTTGTTCCTGTATAGATGATTGTTGCATAAAATGAAATTTAAAGTTAAAAGATTTCCTGTACCTCCCGTGCAAAATGTTTTTCCATTGTTTCTTTTAAACGCTGCCGGGCACGATGCAGTTTTACTTTGGCGTTATTGGGCTCAATATGTAAAATCTGTGCTATCTCATCCAGACTTTGCTCGGCTTTGTAAAAAAGGGTGAGCACTTTAGCATCATCCGGATGTAAAAGAGTTAAGGCTTTATTAAGCAGTTGCACTTTTGAGTGTTGCTCCACAACATCAGCTTTCATGGCGCTTTCATGTGCATCTGCCCGTTCAAACACTGCTTCATTATCCAACGAGTGAATTTCCAGTTTCTTCTTTCTTAAAAAACTCAAACACAAAGAACTTACAATGGTATAAAGCCAGGTGCTGAATTTGGCATCGCCTCTGAAATCTCTGAGGTTTAAATAGGCCTTTACAAATGCACTTTGCGCCAGTTCTTCCGCATCTTCCCTGTTTTTTGTGTAACGCAGGGCGATGGTAAAGGCAAAAGCCTGGTATTTATGTACCAAATGCTCGTACTTCTGTTGCTGGCCTTTTAAAACCAAATCAATCACTTCAATGTCAGATGGAACAGTCTGCTTCATTCGTTTATTGAGACTACATATATGTGTACCGGGTTACAAGTTGAAAAGAATTTCTGAAAAAAAAGATTTTTTAATAAAACATGTAACCTCCTGCTTTCAGCCGTAGTCATAGGTTGCAGAAACAATTTTAAACAACAATAAAAATCTACAGTTATGGGCGGAGAATTTTTAATAGCCATTTTAGTACCTCTTGGTGCATTTGCTGCCATTTTTGGATTATTTTATCTCAGAAACAAAGAAAACATGGCCTTGATTGAAAAAGGCATTAACCCCAAAGAATACACACAGCGTCCGGCACCATACCGCAGTTTGAAATGGGGATTGCTGTTGATGGGAGCTGGTTTGGGGCTTTTATTAGGTTATATCTTATCACAACAATTGATGCATGTTGATGACGATAATCCTGTGATGTATTTCTCCATGCTTGCTATTTGCGGCGGTGCAGGATTATTTCTTTCCTACAAAATTGAAAAGAAAGAAACCATAGACAATAAGATTCAGGAATAATTGTAACTATTTAAACCTTAGCATCAAAACCGGTTTTTAACTAAACCGGTTTGTTTTTTTATCTGTTCTAAAGCTGTAAGTACTAATTTATCTGTGATGTTGGCCAGTTTAAAATAGCCTTCATTGCCCCATAACATGCGTGCAACCATGGCATAAATATTTTCTTTAATTACCTGCTGCTGTGCAGTTGAAAATAGTTCTGATTTGAGATTGATTTTTGCCGTTTGTATTTGCAGCAATGCGGGTATAGCTTCATCTGCCGCAAGCAACTGATGTAATTGTAAAGGAGATTGTGCTGCTTTAATTTTTGCCTGATGGGCAAGAAAATATTTAAACGCCACTTCTTCAATGACCGTTTTTAACTCTGAATGATTTTTAAATAATAAAAATTCAGCAGAATCTGCAGGTACAAACACATCGGGGCTGATACCGCCGGCTCCATAAACTTTTCTGCCACCCTTTGTTTTAAATACCTTGCCAATATGCCTTGATGTATCGTTTATAAACAGCTCACCATCATTAAAGCGGTTCATGATCTCATCTTTGTACACTTCAGTTTGGCCCCGTTTGTAAGGTTTCTGAATACTGCGGCCTATGGGTGTAAAATAGCGGCTGATAGTCAATCGCAACGCACTGCCATCACTTAACTGAAACTGCTCCTGTACTAAACCTTTACCATAGGAACGGCGACCCACAATGGTTGCCCTGTCCCAATCCTGCAACGCACCTGTTAATACTTCACTGGCGCTGGCACTTCCTTCATCAATTAACACCACTAAATCGCCATCTTCAAACAAACCGGGGCGGCGGGCAGTGTACACTTGTTTTGTTGATGCTTTTCCCTCCGTATAAACAATGTCTTTATTATCACTCAAAAATTCATCTGCTATCTGAATGGCATCATCCAGCATAACGCCTCCATTATCACGGAGGTCAAGTATCAATTGCTTCATTCCTTCTTTCTGCAAACGCTCCAGGTTTTGCATAAAATCTTCATAGGTATTGGCCGAAAATTTATTTAACCGTATAAATGCAATACCCGGCTCAATGAGGTAAGCTGCATCCACTGATTTTACAGGAATTACACCACGCTGAATGGTTATTTCTTTAGCTGTACCGTTACGTACTAATTTTACTCTCACATCAGTTCCACGGGGGCCTCTGAAAAAACTTCGGATACGTTCGCCGTTTGATTGAACACCTGAAATGATAGAGTCATTAGCACTCATCAACTGATCTGCCACTCGTATGCCTGCTGTTTCTGCCGGGCCGCCGGTTATTGTTTTTAAAACTGTAACAGTATCATTAATAAAACCAAATTCAATACCTACGCCTTCAAAACTGCCCTTCATATCATCATTCACAGACTGAACATTTTTTGCAGTTATATAAACGGAATGAGGATCAAGCTGATTAATTACATTTTGTACCGCCATCATGCCTAATGAATCTGTATTAACAGTATCAACATATTTAGTGCGTACAAGCTCCAGTATTTCTTCAAGTGATGTTTTCTTTTTACTGCTGAAAAAAGAAGGAGCATAGGAACCCATGTTACCTCTGAGCTTGTAACCAAAAATCATTCCTGTAAAAACGGCTGCCGCTAATAGTAAGGGTAACCAGATTTGTAGTTTCTTTTGACTCATGATTGGATTTTATGGTAAACCGCTGCGAATGTCATGAAAAAAAGCCATATTGTGAAGGGGAGGCATCTAAAAAGTTAGTTTACTTTTAGCGGTTTTTATCAGAATAAATATTTGTCTTTTGATTAATCGATATTTCTTTAACAAAACCACAAAGAAACTACATTTGAGCATTGAAACGATTAAACAGTATGGCTACAGTAAAACTCATAGCTGATAGTGGCGCTACAAAGGCTGAATGGTGTTTGATGAAAGGGAAAAAAAAGAAAATCTTTTTCACCACCGGTATCAGCCCTTACTTAATGAACAGTGAGCAGATAATAAAGATGCTCAATAAAGAACTGAAGCCGGCACTTAAAAAAGAAGTCATTTCTGAAATTTATTATTACGGAACCGGTTGTGGTAATCCTGAAAATGTAAAAAGCATCCGCAAAGCGTTAAAGGAAGTGTTTCCCACTTCAAAAAAAATAAATGTAGATACTGATATTATGGCAGCGGCACGTGCCGTGTGCGGTAAGAAAAAAGGCATTGCCTGTATACTGGGTACTGGTTCCAATGCCTGTTTTTTTAGCGGTTCACGAATTACAAAAAGCAGCCCGGGGCTTGGTTATGTGCTGGGTGATGAAGGCAGCGGCGCTTATCTGGGCCGTAAAGTGATTCAGCATTTCCTGTACAATACGTTTGAAGGGGAACTTATGACCAGGTTTGAAAATAAATTCAAAACCAATCGTGTTGAAATACTGGATAGAATCTACCGACAGCCTTTGCCCAATAAATACATGGCCTCATTTGCTTTATTTTTATCTGAAAACCGGGGACATTATATGATTGAAAACATTATTGAAGACAGCTTTAATGATTTCTTTTTTAATCATATTTACAAGTTTAAAGAAAGCTGGTTATATCCGGTAAATTTTGTGGGTGGTGTTGCATTTGCTTTCAAAGATGTTTTAAAGGAACTTTGCAGCAGTTACGGATTACAGTTGGGAAGAATTATGAAAAATCCTATGGAAGGATTAGTGGAGTATCACAGTTAAATCACCATTATGAACGATTTCGTACGCATTACAGAGCAGGAGTCAAAGTACCATCACCTGGAAGAAATGAGTGTGGCAGAATTACTGCACAACATCAATAAAGAAGACAATACCGTGCCCGATGCTGTTGCCAGAGCCATTCCCCAAATAGAACCATTGGTAAGCATCATCAGCGATAAAATGCTTATGGGCGGAAGGCTGTTTTATATTGGCGCAGGTACCAGCGGCAGACTGGGTATTGTAGATGCCAGCGAGTGCCCGCCCACCTATGGCGTACCTTACGGATTGGTAGTAGGTATTATTGCCGGTGGTGAAAAAGCCATAACCAGTGCGGTGGAGTTTGCTGAAGATAGTAAAGAACAGGGCTGGGCCGATCTGGAAGCCTATAATGTGAGTGATAAAGACGTCGTTATAGGTATTGCCGCCAGCGGTACTACGCCGTATGTGATTGGTGCATTGGAAGAATGCAGAAAACGAAACATCGTTACCGGCAGCATCAGTTGCAATCCAAATTCACCTGTATCGCAGGCTGCTGATTTTCCCATTGAAGTGGTAGTAGGTCCTGAGTTTGTTACCGGAAGTACACGTATGAAAAGCGGTACCGCACAAAAATTAGTACTCAATATGATTTCTACCTCTGTTATGATTCAGTTGGGCAGGGTAGAAGACAACCGTATGGTGAATATGCAGTTGAGCAATGAAAAACTGGTTGATCGTGGTGTAAAAATGCTCATGCTCCGCAGCGGACTTACAGACTATGAAAAAGCTAAAGACCTCTTGCTGCAGCACGGCAGTGTGAAGAAAGCATTGGTGAGTCTGGGCTGATGGGATAACAACATAGATGAAACAGATGCAAATGATGAGCGCAGATCTCCATTTTTTACTTTTGACTTTTTATTTTTCATTTTTCTAAGATGCACAACAATATTGAAATTAAAGCACGCTGTGCGGATGCTTCTTTTATCAGAAATTATTTACAACAACACAACGCTGCGTTTAAAGGAACCGATTTTCAAACCGATACTTATTTTAATGTAAACAACGGCCGTTTAAAATTACGGCAGGGCAATATTGAAAATTCTCTCATTTATTACAACCGTGAAAACAAGGCAGGCCCCAAGCTGAGTGAAGTAACACTGTACCCTGTAAGCAACAACAGCGATGTATTGAAAAAAGCATTAACACAAGCCAATGGCATTAAAGTGGAAGTAAAAAAGAAACGGGAGATTTATTTTATTGACAATGTTAAGTTTCATATTGATGAAGTGGAAGGGCTGGGAAGCTTTGTAGAGATAGAAGCAATTGATGCAGATGGCAGCAAAGGCCTTGAGTTGATTCAACAGCAATGTGATTTTTATATGAATGCTTTGCAAATAAAAGAAGAAGATTTATTGACGATGAGTTATAGTGATATGCTGTTGCAGAGGATTAAATAAATTCATATCTGTATGATATTGTTAAAAAGGTGTATTGCATATTCTGTTGACGTTTGTATAATAAGTCTGATTCTTTATCCGTACTTTGAAACGTATGGTGTAGAAACAAGTGAAAATACATTGAAACTGACAGGAGTAAATTATTTGCCACCCATACTTATTTGGTATTTGTATTTCATTATTTCTGAAATTAAATGGCAAACTACTATTGGTAAGAAAATATTTTCTTTATATGTTAGAAGAATTGATAATTCACCAATACAATTCCCGGTCATTATCAAACGAAGAGCATTAGATTTAGCCGAACTCTTTTTTATGCCGATCATTGCACTTGTATCTGTACTTGTTACCTCAAAAAATCAAAGGTTGGGAGATTTGATTGCAAAAACAAAAGTCGTTTATCTTCCAAAAAAGTAAATAATCTCGCCGCAACACGCTACTAACTTGAACACACTTATGGCTCCGTTCGAAATGACGGCGTGTTTTTTTTCGTTTACAGAATTCAATTTAAAAGTTAACGACCGGGTGATGTTTGTAATTCACGAATCTGACTGAACCGTCATGTCGAGGCACGAGACATCTCCAAAATTTGAAGTTGATAGTTAAAGAAGCACGCTACGTCAGACGCCCTCGTCGGACGGAATAATTACCCCAGTTTCACCGTCCCCCAAACTCTTCACCAATTCCGTATCCATTTGTTTTTATTGCGGTGGGGTTGGCAGGTATTTAAGTATTGAAAACATCCTTCAACTCCTTAATGCACGAACACCTTTTGCGAAGCTCTGCTTTTTCCTGTACTTATTTCTACAATGTAAATTCCTGAACTTAGTTTTTCAGTTGTAATACTTTGCTGATGATCTCCCGCAGGCAAGCGTTGCTGTACCGTTGACTGAATTCGTTTTCCCGAGGCATCATACACAGTGAATGAAACGGTTGTAGCTGTTGTGAGCTTATACAACACAGTAATTCCCGCTGTGCCGGGTGTGTTCAGCACTTTCCATTCCTGCACACCGGCGATGGGTTCATTAACAGAAGTGGGAGTAAGCGTTACTGTACGTGTAGCAGTATATATAAAATCACCTGAGTTATCATCATTGGCATCAGCAGCATTGCCTGCTACATAAAATGTAACGGCTTGTTGTTGCGAAGTGGGATTTGCAGGAGCCGTCCAGCGAAGATTGGTAAACGTAAAACTGCTGCCCGGTGCTGTGGAAGGAGCAATCAAATGAGAAAGCTCTGCACCGTTTATAGCAGCATTGCTTGGAGCTACTGCTGAAAAAGTACCAACATCATTATTATTGGTGCCCACTGCTTTAATGGAAAATCCCCAGCGCAATCTGTTAGCAGATCCATGTGTAATCGTTACCGTAAATGGATATTGTGTGCCCGGTGTATAATTTGCAGGCAATCCGTTTATAACAACAGAACCACCTGCGGCATTTAATGGGTTACCTCCGTGGCAGGCTGTACAGTTTGTACCTGCTGTTGCACCTGTATAACCTTGCGGAGGCTGACCTGAATTAATGATGCCTGCTGAAACAAAAATGAACATTAAAAGAATAAGGGCTACTGCTACCGGTACATTTTTGATTTTCATAAATCTGAAAGTTTGGTCTGCTGAAAATACAGATTTTTCTGCTTGCACAGCTATTGTGTTTAGAGAGATACCTCCTGTGATAAGAATAGCATTACCTCACTATCACCGTTCCCAAACTCTTTACCAGCTCTGTTTCCATTTGTTTTAAATGCTGGTGGGTTTTGATGAGTGTAATCAACTCTTCATCTGTGTGCGGCTGTTCAAGGTCCCGTTGATTTTCATCAATCATCGCCTTGATTTTGCGGAGCTTCAAATAAGTGAGTACCGAATTGATTTCTTCTTTGTACAAATCTTCACGGGTAGGTACAATAACTTCATAGGGTGCTTCACGCCAGTTGGCACTTATCTCGTGTTTAATATCAGTTAAGGCAACAACTGTTTTGCTGATATTTTGATTTTCATGAAACAGAAAGTTTTTCATCACCGGTTCAAGCCCGTCTTTATACCATTGCCTGTACTGATTTACAATTTCAAGCAGGTCGGCATTTTCAATCATACTCCAGTCATCAGCATCAGCTAAAATATACTGGGCTACAGTTTGGGTTTCATCCCATGGTTGCAAACCAAAATCCAGTAAGCAACGTACCAATGCACGCTCATGCTGCTCATCTCGGTTAAAAAATTCCGTAAGCTCATCCTGAGGTGCAGTTGCCTGTTCATTAGCAGGTAAAGGCTCTGCCGGTTGCTTTTGCTCCAGTTTGTTTACCCGCTCACGAATAAACTTGTTCACCAACGCATGCAAGCCGCCTTCATCAATCTTGAGCAACTGTGCACTTTGCTTGATGTAATCTTCCTGCCTTGTAAAATCTTCAACCTTATTGATTCTGCTGATGCTTTCTGCAATGGTATTCACCGCAGCAGCTTTCTTCGTAGAATCATTCCCTGCATCTTTCAGCATCACCTCCAGCTGAAAGAGGATCACATCTTTTTTATTTTGCTTGATAAACGCTGTAAAACCGCTAGCGCCTACTTTGTTTACATAACTGTCCGGGTCTTCATTATCAGGAATCAACACCAGCTGCACATTCAATCCTTCTTCCAATGCCAAATCCAAACCACGCATAGCCGCTTTTACACCTGCCGCATCACCATCATACAAAATGGTAAGATTGTTACTGTATTTTTTGATGAGACGTAGTTGATCCGGTGTTAATGCAGTACCACCACTCGCCACTACATTTTCAATGCCTGCCTGATGCAATGAAACAACATCCGTATAACCTTCAACTAAAAAACATTCATCATTCTTATCAATGGCCTGCCGGGCGAAATAGGTACCATAAAGAATTTTACTCTTTACATAAATTTCATTTTCCGGTGTATTGATGTACTTGGGTGCATTGTCTTTTTTACCAATGACACGTGCACCAAAGCCAATCACTTTGCCGGTAGCATTGTGTATGGGAAAGATGATACGTTCACGGTAGTTATCAACCAATTCACCATTACGTTCTACAACAATTCCTGTTTTGGTTAACAGTTCAGGATTGTATTGCTGCTTAATAGCTTCAACGGCAAAAGCCGTTCTGTTTTGCGGTGAATAACCAATTTGAAATTTTTTAATAATGTCTTCACGAAAGCCACGCTCTTTTAAATAGCTCAAACCAATGGCTTGTCCTTCATCCGTGTCAAACAACTGTTTGCTGAAAAACTGCTGTGCAAAATTGTTGATGATGTACAGACTGTCGGCCGTTTGCTTTACCTGTACTTGCTCAGGCGATGAATAGGTTTCTTCAACCTCTACATTGTACTTGGCCGCCAGCCATTTCAACGCATCCACATAGGAATATTTTTCATGCTCCATTAAAAAACTAATGGTGTTGCCGCTGCGGCCGCAACCGAAACACTTGTAAATTTCTTTGGATGATGAAACGGTGAAGGAAGGCGTTTTTTCATTATGAAACGGGCAGTTACCCAGGTAATTGGCACCACGTTTTTTTAATTTCACAAATCCGCCAATCACTTCAATAATATCAGAGCGGTTGAGAATTTGCTGTATGGTATCCTGACTAATCACGGGCGGGCAAATTACAAAGAAAGAAGATAAGAGATGATAACTTATTATTTCGGTTGGCGGGCACACCAACCGAGGCATGAATAGCAATAAATACGATTCCTCAAAAACATCCGTTAGCGCTATTTCATATTATATTTGAAACCTATTGATTACGACATGAAACGACTATTAACTACCTGCCTGCTGGCAATCTTTTGCCTTACACGAACATATGCTCAAACTGATTTCCGCAGTGAAACCATTTACTTTTTACTCACCACCCGCTTTTTTGATGGCGATACCAGCAACAGTGCACCTACTGAATGGTGTTCGTATATACCCGGTGTAAACAATCCCAACATCACAGATCCAAAAGATGTAACATGGCGTGGCGATTTTAAAGGGCTGGTGCAGCAACTGGATTATATCAAAGGCATGGGCTTCACTGCCATCTGGATTACACCAGTGGTTCAAAACCGTGGCCCGCTGGACTATCATGGTTATCATGCATGGGACTTTACAAAAGTGGATCCACGTTTGGAATCAATAGGTGTAACGTTTAAAGACTTGTGTGATGCTGCACATGCTAAAGGCATGAAAATTATCCTTGATATTGTTACCAATCATGCAGGACGTTTTGGCATAAAAAATCTGGCTGAATTAAAATACAATACCGATCCCACTAAACCATGGGGGCAGAATTCACTTGGTCAGCCATTAACAGATAATCCCAACTGGGAGTATGATGGATTAACTGCAAATCCTGATGATAATAAAATCTGGAGCCGGGCAAATTTGGCTAAGATGCCGCCGCCTTTCAATCAAAACTTATCCTTGTACAATTGGCCATCAACTGAAAGTTTTTTAACTACATCAGACCCTAACTGGTACAATCAGGTGGGTAATGGATTTGTTCAGGGATGGGATGATACACTCAATTGTTACTACGGTGCCATTGCAGGTGATTGTGCTGATTTAAAAACATCTTCCCCAACCGTGCGTGATTATTTTTTTAATGTGTACAAAACTTATATTGACATGGGTGTTGATGGTTTTCGATGGGATACCTGGAAGCACATGCCCAAGCGTGACATCATTCATCTCTACGATCGTTTTAAAGCATACAAGCCTGATTTGTTTGTGTTTGGTGAAGTAGCACAAAAACGTTTTGAACTCCATCCGGTATTAGAGTTAAATCCGCATTGGTATACGTGGCGGGATGGAGTAGGCTCGCAACCATTAGGGCTGGGTGTACTTGATTTTTATGCACAAGCTACGTTTCATAACATCTTTGAAGATGGTGGTGCTTTCAGCGGTGTTACGGATGCTGCACGGTATGATAACTTGTATGGCGACCCATCTTTATTGGTTACATGGCTCGACAATCATGATTTTGGTCCCAACAATGATTGGAACAGAAGATATGGAGGCAGTGAACAAAACCTGGCAGCCTGTATGAATTTTATGTTTACATGGCGGGGCATTCCATCCGTTTACTATGGCACAGAAATGCAATTCATGAAAGGCGCTTATACTGATATTCACGAAGCAGCTTCTATTCAAAAAAGTTTGGATTTAACAGGTCGTGCTTATTATGGCAACAATGTAAACACAGCCGTGAATCATAAACTCTACAAGCATCTTGCAAAACTCAATGCCATTCGCAGAGCCATTCCTGCTTTGCAAAAAGGCACGTGGAACTGGGGAGGCAATTATCCGGGCAATGGGATTGGTTATACAAGAACCTTTGGCGGACAAACAGTTTGCGTAGGTTTAGCAAAAGATGGTGATGCCAATTTTAATTTTACATCCATTCCCAATGGTATATACAGAGATGCTGTTACGGGAAGAGAATTGAATGTAACCAATGGTATGTTGCAGTTTAGTGTGAAATCTGTTTCAGCAGGTATCTATGTGCAGAATGGCCCGGGTATGATAGGAGAGAGTGGTGCCGGCTACTTTGAAGCTTGTGTTACCGGTTGTGCATCCGCACCAGTTACTACTATTTCACCTAAAAGTGACAATTACACATCAGCAGTAACTGTAACTATGAATGCAAACGGCGGTACAGGCGCAACCACCATTTATTATACGACTGATGGAAGCACACCTACTACAGCCAGCACGGTTTACACAGGTTCATTTTCTGTAAATACATTAACCGTTGTAAAAGCGATTGCCAGAGATGCCAATGGAAAAATAAGTGAAGTGGCTGCACAGCGTTATTCATTTGTTCAACCCAAACCAAAAATAGCCATTTCACCCGCAGCCGGTAATTATTTTAACCCGGTGAATGTCACACTTACAGCAAGTAATGGTACTGCACCTTATACAATTTACTTTACAACAAACGGAAGTACACCCACAACTTCAAGCACAGTTTATACAACGCCTGTTAATGTGAGTACGGCAACAACTGTAAGAGCTATTGCTGTTGATGCCAATGCACAAACTTCAAACATTACATCGGCAGCTTATACATTTAATATTCCTGCTCCATCAGTAACTGCAAATCCTGCCGGTGGAAATTTTCCAACACCGCCCGTTAATGTAACATTGAGCGCATCAACACCCAGACCACCAGCTACGATTTATTACACAACAGATGGAAGTACGCCCACAACAGGCAGTGCAGTTTATACATCACCGCTTGCATTTAACGGTTCATCAAGTGTTACATTGAAATACATTGCAAGAGATAATGAAGGAAGAATAGCGAATGTTGACTCGCAACGCTACACGTTTAATCCCATACCTGATATATGGGTGTACTTTAAACGTCCTGCTACATGGGGTACATCCATTCGTTGTTATTACTGGAATGCAGTACCTACAGGTGCTATGCCCAACGTTGCATGGCCGGGTGTGCTGATGGAACCTGTATGTACCGGAGGCAGTTGGTATAAATTTAAATTCAATGGTATTACAAGTACAAATATCATTTTTACAGATGGTGCAGGCAGACAAACTCCAGACTTAACCAATGTAAATTCATCACGTGCCTATGATGATGGTTGGTTACCTGCAATACCAAACATGACAAAACCTGTTGCCAATTTCACTATGACACCCTCAACGGGCAACGCACCACTTACTGTAAACTTTAACGCACAAAGTTCAAGCGGTTGTGGCAATCTCATTTATTTCTGGGATTTTGGAAATGGTAATACTTCCAGCGCAACGTTTAATGAAAGCAGCAACTATCCCAATCCCGGAGTATATACTGTTAAGTTAGTAGTAAGAGATCCAAATGGTGAAAGTGACAGTGTTACAAAAACATTAACCGTAAATGCCGCTGCAACAGGAATGGCCATTCATTTCAAACGACCGAATACATGGACAAACGTTCCAAGACTTTATTATTGGAATACACAACCTGCAGCTGCAAACATTGCCTGGCCCGGTGTGGAAATGACAGATATTGGTAACGGATGGTGGCGGTATGTATTGAATGGTGTGAATTGCAGCAATATTATTTTTAACAATAATGCCTCACCACAAACACCGGATTTAAACCGTTGTGGCGACTGCTGGTATGATGGCGGATGGGTAAATGCGCCCACTTCAGTAACTGACCTGTTAGCGCCGGCGAATGCTGTAAAAATTTATCCCAATCCTGTAAGTAACATGGTAGGGTTAAAAAATGATTTACTTGCAAACGGCAATTATACTTTGCGTATTACAGATATAACAGGAAGAATTATTTCTACTCAGGTTATACGGCTTGAACAAAAACAAACGTATTGGTTTACGAGAGAACGATTACAGTTGAATAGTGGAACTATGATTTTGCAGTTGATTGATAGCAAGGGGGTGATAAAGTGGAATGGGAAGGTAGTAGCACAATAATTTAAGCTATATGGGATTAGACATCAGACATGTAAAACCCTGCACTCGAGATGAAGCAAGTGAAGTGCTTGATTATTTTGTATTTGAAGAAATAAATGCGAATCAGGCTTTTTTTCAAAAATTTCTTCATCTTCTTACTGAAATTGAAGGTGAAGAAGCACCCGTACTGTTTTTTTCAGAGCTTGGATATCAAAGAAAAGGAATGAGGAGAAGATTCTTTGAGGTATTTGAAAATGACAAACTATATTTTGATAAGCAGGATGTAATGAAGGCATATGAGTTTGTTGAGGGCGATTCAAACTATGCTTTAGAAGAAGTTCAATTTAATTTTCGAAAGCACTTTGTTGAAAATTTTATTGAAGGAGAATCCGTGGTTTTTGCAAGCTGGTAACTGCTGCCATGAAAAACTGAAAGTACAAGTGTGCGACGCAAAACCGCCACCATAAAATACAAAAGCCCGTTCAACAATACTTCTTCAACAAAATCGCTGCAAAGCAGCATTTGATTTTCCCTTACATTTGCATCCGTTATGACAGCTGAAAAATTAAACGATATAAGACACGCCATGGGCGTGTTGAGGAGGTTTCTTTGACGTCGAGAACCGACTATATAAAATCTCTGAAGACAAACAACTCTCTCTAAGCCCCGGTTTCTGGGATGATAACAAGCGGGCAACAGAAATTCTGAAAGAAATTAAGAACAACGAGTACTGGATCAACCTGTATGAACAAACCAATACAGCGGTGGAAGATTTTGCTGTATTGTTTGAGTTCTGGAAGGCAGGCGATGCTACGGAGGAAGAAACAAAAGAAGCATATGAAAAAGCCATTGCTTACATTGAAGATGCAGAATTCAAGAGTACATTGAATCAGCCGGAAGATGAGTTGAGCGCTGTATTGCAAATCAACTCCGGTGCAGGTGGTACAGAAAGTCAGGACTGGGCACAGATTCTTGCCCGCATGTACCGCATGTATGGCGAAAAGCAGGGCTGGAAAGTAACGGAAGTGGATTGGCAGGATGGTGATGGTGCCGGTATTAAAACCTGTACCTATCAGTTTGACGGCCCGTTTGCTTATGGCTTTTTAAAAGCGGAAAGCGGTGTGCATCGTTTGGTGCGTATTTCACCGTTTGACAGTAATGCACGCAGGCATACTTCCTTTGCCAGTGTGTATGTGTATCCGTTGGTAGATGACAGTATTGATATTGAAATAAAAGACGCCGATGTAAAAATGGAAACGGCACGAAGCGGCGGTGCAGGCGGACAAAACGTAAACAAAGTAGAAACAAAAGTTTTCTTAACGCATATTCCTACAGGTATCACCGTAGTTTGTCAAACAGAGCGTTCACAGTTGGGCAACCGTGAAAAAGCGATGACGATGCTGAAGAGCCGTTTGTATGAAGAAGAACTCCGCAAACGCAACGAAATACGTGATGCCAACAATGCCAATAAGAAAAAGATAGAGTGGGGCAGCCAGATACGTTCGTATGTATTTCATCCTTACAAGATGATTAAAGACCACCGTACAGAGTTTGAAGTGGGCAATGTGCAACCGGTAATGGATGGTGAACTGGATGGATTTATTAAAGCGTATTTGATGAGTGAGAAAGAAGCGGAAGCGAAGTAGATAGTTTCTGTTCTTAAACGATTATCTGTAATTTCAAATATGGAAAAATCAATTCCAAAATTACAAAAACGCATTTTTTGGGATGTTGATTTCAACAGCATCAATTACAACCAATCGCAACGGTTTGTAATAGAACGTGTATTTGAAAGAGGTGATGTGGAAGATATACGTGAAGTGCGGAGATATTATGGGGATGATGCTGTTAAGGAAGCGCTGATGAATGCAAAATGGCTCAGGTATGATGTATTTGTTTTTTGTAAAAATTTATTTGGACTAAAATCAGACAACTTCAGATGCTACACATCGAAACAGTTGAACCAGATACCCTGGCATTATTGAAGCAACTGATGAGTTTGAAAGAACTGAATCATTTTGTTTTAGTAGGTGGAACAGCTTTGTCTTTAAAATTCGGTCATCGGAAATCAGTTGATATCGACCTCTTTGCAAATAGACTATTTGACAACCAGGAACTAAAAGACTTTTTATTGGTAACATATCCTTCTTTTATATCAACCAGTAGTAATCAGGCTCCCGGAGTATTTGGATATGTAAATGATATTAAGATTGATTTTGTGCGTTATCATCACTATAACTACATAAGACCTGTTGAAGTAATGGACGGTATTCGTTTTATCAGTACAGAGGATATAGCTGCCATGAAAATTTTTGCAATTCTTCAACGGGCTAAAAAGAAAGACTTTTGGGATTTAAGTTTGCTTCTGGATAAGTTTGGTTTAGAAAATATTATAAAATTCTATTTCGAAAAGTTTCCAAATAATCAAACACTCATCACTATTCCACAGGCTATCCTGTTTTTTGATGAAGCAGAAGAAGATGCAGAGCCAGTAAGTCTAAGAGGACAAACATGGAGTGCTGTAAAAAAGAATATTCAGCAACATGTAAACATTTTTTTAAAATAAAAACCTGCTATATGAACCTCGGATATTTCAATTACCCCATGCCTGTTAATGAGCCCGTGCTCAACTATGCACCCGGTTCGTCTGAACGTAAGCGTTTGAAAGAAGTGTTGGCTGAATTAAAAAGCACAACCGTTGATGTGCCCATGTACATCGGCAATAAAGAAGTGCGTACCAATAAAAAAGTAGCCATGCATCCGCCGCATGAAATTGCTCATACACTGGGTCATTTTCATGCAGGTGAAGAAAAACATGTGCATCAGGCCATTGAAGCGGCATTGGCCGCCAAAGAAAGCTGGGCCAACATGAGTTGGGAAAGCCGTGCTAATATTTTTCTCCGTGCTGCTGATTTGATTGCTACCAAGTATCGTCCGTACATGAACGGTACTACCATGCTGGGTCAAAGTAAGAATGCTTACCAGGCGGAGATTGATGCGGCCTGTGAAATCATTGACTTCCTCCGTTTCAATGTGCATTTCTTAAGTGAAATTTATCGTCAGCAGCCCATCAGCGGTGCAGGTATGCACAACAGAATGGAGTATCGTCCACTGGAAGGATTTGTGCTGGCTGTAACACCATTCAACTTTACAGCTATTGGTGGTAACCTTCCCACAAGCGCCGCCATGTGCGGTAACGTAGTAGTATGGAAGCCCGCCAACACACAGGTGTACAGTGCACAGATGTTCATGCGCATTTTGAAAGAAGCTGGTTTGCCTGATGGTGTCATCAATCTGATTTATGTAGACGGCCCAACTATTGGCCGTGTATGTTTCAATCACAGGGAATTTGCAGGTGTACATTTTACAGGAAGTACCGGTGTATTCAATAATATGTGGGAAACCATAGGTAAGAACATGAGCATGTACAAATCCTATCCACGCATTGTAGGTGAAACAGGTGGTAAAGATTTTGTACTGGCACATAAAAGTGCCAATCCTGATGTAGTAGTAACAGCATTACTGCGTGGTGCGTTTGAATTCCAGGGACAAAAATGTTCTGCCGCATCACGTGCTTATATTCCATCAAACATGGCTGAAGAAGTAAAGAAGAAATTAATCGCCGGTATAAAGAGTTTTAAGATGGGCACGGTGGAAGATTTTTCCAACTTCATTAACGCCGTAATTGATGAAAAGAGTTTTAATAACATCAAGAATTATATTGATAATGCCAGGAAAGATCCCAAGGCTGAAATATGGGTAGGAGGTAAGTGTGATAAGAAAGAAGGATACTTTATACAACCTACCATTATTGAAGCTAAAAAGCCGGATTATGTAACGATGTGTGAAGAAATTTTTGGTCCGGTTTTAACCGTGTATGTGTATCCGGCCAACAGCTTTGAAAAAGCATTGGAACTGGTTG
>CAYPBV010000052.1:0-2335 GCA_964409025.1 uncultured Chitinophagaceae bacterium
GTAAGGCAAATATGCAAATGGTACAAAAACAGCAAGTGCATGCGCAGTTAAAGAAAATTTATTAAACTGTTTTACAAAATCAACAGTAAGAGATATGGTGATGAATTGTCCGGCGATTGGAATAAACTGCAGCCAGAACCATATAGGTTTTACCTGCAGCTTTTCAACCATTAACCAGGTGTTATAAACAGGTATAAATGCTTTTACAGGTTCAATTCCTGCTTTCTTAAACATACCGTACAATCCAATATGAAAACCAATTGTTCCTAAAATAAAAATCAAGAGACCCATGTGGTATAAAATTTTAAAAGTGGACAAAAATAAGGTTTTCACATTGCCTGTAATGTGAAGTGCCGGAACTTTAACGGTTTATCCCGATACCCCGCACACGGAGCCTGTGCAATGATAGGCTTCAAAAACTCCACAGGATTAGCATATTTTAATTTTAAACTGTTAATTGCAGCATACTTTAGTTTAATCAATAATTTATTTTGGACCACTTTACCATCAGCGATATTGAAAATTTATCAGGTATAAAAGCCCATACACTCCGTATATGGGAACAGCGGTATAACCTGCTGCAACCAAAGAGAAGAGAAAGTAAGCACCGCTATTATAACAACGAAGACCTGCAGCATATACTGCAAATAGCACATCTCAACCGAAATGGATATAAAATCTCCAGAATTGCCCGTATGTCTGCAGAGCAAATGCGCACGCTTTCACTGGACAAAGGCATTGATACTGCACTATATGAAAATTTTGTAGAACAACTCTTCAATGCCTGCAGGGAGTTTGATGAAGAGAGGTTTAATAAAATTTTTCATACGATTTTTCTGCACATTGGATTTGAAAAAGTAATGACGCAAATCTTTTATCCGTTACTGGAACGTGCCGGTATTTACTGGATGACGAATGCTGCACGTCCCGTTCAGGAGCATTTTATCAGTCATCTGATTATTAAAAAAATTTTAGTGGCTATTCAGGTACTGGAAAATCCAAGTAATGGGGGTGTAACTGTATTGTTTAACCCCTCAGGCGAACATCATGAAATCCCACTCCTGTTTATAAGATATCTTTTAAAGAAAAATGGCAAAAAAAGCCGCTTCTTTGGAGCCGGAGTAGATGTTAATGCGGTAGAAGAGTATATTAAACTTCAACCTGTAAACCGTCTTCACATTCATGTCATCACTAATTTTTCAGGCATCAGTATGGATGAATTTTCAGAACAAATGCTGAGTCGTTTTACAAAACAGGAAATTGTTTTATCGGGACCTTTGGCGGCATCAGTTAGCATAAAACATAAACGCTTAACGCTCATCCATTCCCTTCAGGAGCTGTTAGAATTCTGTAATGGTACAGAAGTGATTTAAACTTTGGGAAATACAAAATTGCTCACATCATCAGCCGTTATTACCTTACCTGAAAGAATTACCAAACGCTCCATTACATTTCTGAATTCTCTGATATTTCCACTCCAGTTATGTTGCTGCAATGCTTCCAGAGCCACTTTATCAATTGCTTTAACTGCCTGGCCATATTCATCTGCTATTTGTTTCAGGAAATGATCAGCCAGCAGTGGAATATCTTCTTTTCGCTGGTTAAGGGAAGGCACATGAATAATTATCACACTCAGGCGATGGTATAAATCCAAACGGAAGTTTTTTTCTTCAACTTCTTTCAGCAAATCTTTGTTGGTTGCTGCAATAACACGTACATCAACGGTAATATCTTTTTCACCACCTACTCTGGTAATTTTATTTTCCTGTAATGCCCTGAGTACTTTGGCCTGGGCAGTTAAACTCATATCCCCTATTTCGTCAAGAAACAATGTACCACCGCTTGCCTGTTCAAATTTTCCGATGCGCTGCTTGATAGCCGAAGTAAAAGAACCTTTTTCATGACCAAACAATTCACTCTCTATTAATTCGCCCGGTATGGCGGCACAGTTTACTTCAATAAGAGGTGCGCCGGCACGGTTACTTTTTTCATGAATCCAACGGGCTACTAATTCTTTACCACTTCCATTCTCACCTGTTATGAGTACCCTGGCATCGGTTGGTGCTACTTTATCAACGGTGTCCTTTATTTTTTTTAATGCACTACTCTCACCTATCATTTCCTGTACCCGGCTTACTTTACGTTTAAGCACCTTGGTTTCAGTAACCAAAGTTTGCTTATCCATGGCATTACGGATTGTAATTAACAAACGGTTTAAATCCGGAGGCTTTGCCACATAATCAAAAGCACCTTTTTTTACCGCTTCTACGGCTGTTTCAATGGTACCGTGTCCGGAAATCATAATTACAGGTACATCAGGATTTATCTGCAGGGC
>CAYPBV010000052.1:2345-21992 GCA_964409025.1 uncultured Chitinophagaceae bacterium
CATTTTTATATCACAAAGAATGGCATCAAAACTTTTTTCACGGAGTTTTTTTAACGCTTCTTCACCATTTTCTGCATCCTCAATTTTATAACCTTCATAGGAAAGGATTTCAGATAAAGTTTTGCGGATAGCTTTTTCATCATCAACAATAAGGATACTGCTCATAGTTTTTAACAAAACAGGTTATGGAAAATGAATTCAACTGCTTCAAAGCTAACCAAAACCATGTAACATGGCCGTTTCTTTTTTTATTTTCCTCTTGCATTTTTTTTATTTCAGTCACGCTCAGAACCTTCCGGCAGCAATAGCTGAAATACCATTACCGGAGGGTTACGAACGTGTAACAGCCAAAGCAGGTTCGTTTAAAGAATACCTGCACTGTTTTTCACTTAAAAGGGATAAAACTGTTTATCTCTATAATGGTAAAAAGAAACCAGGTCAATCAGCTCAGTATGCAGTATTGGATTTATCAACAGGCACAAAAGATCTGCAGCAATGTGCTGATGCTGTTATGCGCCTGCGGGCCGAATATCAAAAGCAAAAAAACATCCCAATCTGTTTTAGTGATAATGCAGGAAAAAACTATTGCTGGTCATCTTATGTACACCGTGGCTGGCAAGTGTATCTGGAAACAGTGTTTGGTATGTGTGGTACCCTTTCACTTGAAAGACAATTGAAAAAACAAAGCTGGAAAAATCTAAAGGCAGGTGATGTTATTATTAAGGGCGGAAGTCCCGGACATGCAGTTATTATTATGGATATGGCAAGACATAAACGTTCAGGAAAAGTTATTTTTCTGCTGGCACAGAGTTACATGCCCGCACAGGATATGCACTTGCTTATTAATCCTAAAGAATCTAACTTAAGTCCTTGGTATTCAATTCCTGATAAATATTTGTACACTCCGGAATGGACATTTGAAGTATCACAATTACGTACTTGGCCATAAACAAAATGTTAAAAACACTAAACGCAAAATAGAGGTTTTCTTCGATTGATTTTTAGAAGGAAGCCAACTACTTTTGGAATCAATAAAACCCGTCCTATGAAGTTAAAAACAATGAATCCGCAATCTGTTTGGAAATTAGCCCTGAAAGTATCTGCCGTAGGGGTAAGTATTGTATTGGCAACTTATACATTGGTATGGCTTCTGCTGAGTATACTCAGGCTGTTTGTTGAGGGTATATATGCTTGAATTTCAATGTTATAAAAGCGCTGCTACCATAAAAGAAAAAAGCCGGATAGAAATCCAGCTTCGTTTAAAATCCAATATCCTATGAAAAACCGTAACGAAGATGCGGCATATAATTTTAAAAAACAAATTTTGTGATTAGAAATTTGTCTGTCTGCATAAAAAAACCGCTCTCTATTGGAGAACGGTAATAATTACTTAGTGGTTTTACCTATTTTTTCAGATACATTACTTCCTTTACCAGTTTAACAGTTCTGGGCACATCAGGCAAATAGCCGGCTACCAAATTTGGAGCATAATGCATAGGTGCATCCACGCTTGTTATACGTCGGATGGGCGCATCTAAATAGTCAAATCCTTCTTTTTGAATGCGATAGGCTATTTCACTTGAAACGGAAGCGAAAGGCCATTGTTCTTCAACAATTACTAAGCGGTTGGTCTTCTTTACACTTTCCAGAATGGTAAACCAATCCAGCGGACGAATGGTTCTCAAATCAATCACTTCAGCTTCAATACCTTCTTTGGCCAGTTCTTCTGCTGCACCCAACGCTACTTTCATCATTTTGTTAAACGATACAATTGTAACATCACGACCCGGACGCTTCACATCAGCCTTACCTATTTCAATTACATATTCCCCTTCAGGCACCTCGCCTTTATCACCATAACCCACTTCCGCTTCCATAAATACAACCGGATCATCATCACGAATAGCGGCCTTCAGCAATCCTTTAGCATCATAAGGATTGGAAGGAGAAATAACTTTCAAGCCCGGAATATTTGCATAATAACTTTCAAACGCTGTTGAGTGTTGCGCACCTAATTGGCCGGCACTTCCATTAGGCCCACGAAATACAATGGGGCATCCTACCTGTCCGCCACTCATGGCAAGCATTTTAGAAGCTGTATTTAAAATCTGGTCCATTGCAAGCACAGCAAAGTTCCAGGTCATAAACTCCACAATAGGACGTAAACCATTTTGAGCAGAACCTACAGCCACGGCAGCAAAACCAAGCTCAGAAATGGGGGTATCAATCACACGCTTGGGGCCAAACTCATCCAGCATACCCTGGCTCACTTTATAGGCACCATTGTATTCTGCCACTTCCTCTCCCATCAGATACACATTTTCATCTCTTCTCATTTCTTCCTGCATGGCTTCACGCAGGGCTTCACGCATAGCGATTGTTCTCATCAATTATTTTTTTAAGAGCAGCAAAAATATTGGAAGTAGTGCAAAACCCCAAAAGCAGTTTCAAACCAAATGAGGAGTAGCAGGGGCGGTTGAATAAAGCCAAACGCATACTTCCCGTGTTTCACTGCAAGTACGCCACATATCCATGCACAAAACCTTCAGCGGGCTTTCCGTTTCACCCGGGGCTATCAGCAGCTAATGAAAAAAGCCCGTCAACAAACAATGGAACATTACTCAACAATTTTCAAATTTTTGCATCTTCAAATTATCAATTGGGCTGTTTATCTTGCACCAAATTTTATTATTTGAAAACGATACTTGTCTTTGGCGCCGGTAAATCAGCAACAGTATTAATTGATTATTTAAAGGGTGTTTGCACAACACATCAGTGGCAATTAATAGTTGCAGATGCAAATTTTTTTGCAGCACAAAATAAAATCAACCATCACCCATCAGCAAAAGCGGTTGAAGCAGATGTTTCAAATGAAGAAGAACGCCGCATGCTCATTACTGATGCATCCATCGTTATTTCTGTATTACCTCCGCATTTGCACATACTGGTAGCAAAAGATTGTGTGGCAATTGGCAGAAGTCTGTTAACAGCTTCTTATGTAGATGCCGGCATCAAAACACTGGAAGCCGAAATTAAAAGCAAAGAACTTTTATTTTTATGTGAAATGGGGCTGGACCCCGGCATTGACCACATGAGCGCCATGCAGTTGATTGATGCAATTAAAGCCAAAGGCGGCAGCATCACTTCTTTTAAATCGCATTGCGGTGGATTGGTAGCACCTGAAAGTGATGATAATCCATGGCATTATAAAATCAGCTGGAATCCACGCAATATTGTTATGGCTGGAAGTGCAGGTGCTGCGTATAAGCTCAACAATGAAATCATTCAAAAGCCTTATAACAATATATTTGAAGATTGTGAAGAATTACAGATAGCGGCATTGCCTACTTTGGCATGGTATCCCAATCGTGATTCCCTGAGTTATATTCCGCTTTATCATTTACATGAAGCTGAAACATTTATACGCACTACATTACGCTATGCTGATTTTTGTAAAGGTTGGGATGTAATGGTGGATTTGGAATTAACAGATGAAAAAGATCAGGATCTTGTAGCTCAATGTAAAACCTATGCAGACTGGATGGAGCAAAAATTATTTAAAGCTGAGCAAAGAGATATCAGCTTCAGGATGTACCTGGAATTATACGTGGATGAAATATATCATGAAAAGATTATTCAGCAATTTGATTTTCTCGAACTCAACAGTATAGATTTACTCCCACATCATGTTAAATGCAGTGCCGATATTGTACAATACCGGCTTGAGCATAAATTAAAACTTTACCCTGCAGATAAAGACATGATTGTAATGCTGCATGAAATTGATTACACTTTGAATGAACAACAGCATACTGTAAAAAGCAGTTTAATTGTAACAGGAGAAGACAACATGCACACGGCAATGGCTAAAACTGTTGGATTACCGCTTGGCATTGCGGCCAAATTGATTCTTGAAGAAAAAATCAAACTCAAAGGTTTGCACATACCTACGCAAAAAGAAATTTATGAACCGGTGCTTAAAGAATTGAAAGATCATGATGTTTCATTTTTGGAGTTACATCATTAAAAAAGAAAATACTACGTTGAGGTATCAATAGAATCCCGGTCAATAGTTATTTCACCGGTCATTATGCTATGCTCACCCGGAAACTGTTCAATTTTTTCTTTAGTTGCACAAGTATTTCATCCATAGCTGGTAATTAATAATTCTTTCAATTCTTTCATTCCTTCGGTAGCCGGTTTTTCAATCGTTATTAAATTATACACTTCCGGAGTATATGGAATTTTTTTATCAACAATAAATTTAGGAATCGTCATTGGAGCATAATTCACTAATCCTGCGGCAGGATATACTACCAGCGATGTGCCCACTACTACAAACAGCTCAGCATTACTTACAACCATGGCGGCTTGCTCAATCATGGGCACAGCTTCACCAAACCAAACAATATGTGGCCGTAGTTGAGCACCATCTTCTGCTGCGTCACCTATCCGAATATCATTTTTTATTTCATAAACGAGTGACTTATCTGTTTCGCTGCGCATCTTGAATATTTCACCATGCAGATGCAATACATTACTGCTGCCGGCCCTTTCATGAAGGTCATCAATATTTTGGGTTATGATGGTAACATCAAAGTACTTTTCCAATTCTGCAAAAACATAATGAGCTGCATTAGGTACTGCATCCAAAACATTCTTTCGCCTGTGATTATAAAACTCCAGTACTAATTGGGGATTTCTTCTCCATGCTTCAGGTGTTGCAACATCTTCTATATCATAACCTTCCCACAACCCATCACTGTCCCTGAATGTTTTTAAACCACTTTCTGCGCTCATGCCTGCTCCTGTAAGTACAACAAGATGCTTCATTATATACTTTATTACCAAAAATACATAATTGAAATTTAACAGATTCTATCGTATCTTCAAGTTAAATGACTCTTCATTTGCAAAATGTATTTACCACATAGCGTCAAATATTATTTAAGTGCAACGCTATGATTAAACAAAATCCAAATTTGTGATGAATCTGCGTAATTTCATCAGGCAAAACCAACCGAAAGTTCTGGCCGTAATTACAGCCATAATCTTAATCGTGTTTTCATTTTTCTTCAGCTATCAACGTTTTCAATTACTACACTCACAGCAAATGCGTTTGCTGGAAAATAAATTGCAGAATATTAAAGACAGATTGGATGGAGTATTGAATAACAGTCTTGCTGCAACTAAAACACTCAGCCTTTTTATTACTGACTATAATGGGGAACAAAATTTTTACAACATTGCCCCGCAAATTTTACATACGCATAGTAACATTGATGCACTGGAGGTGGTAAAAGAAGGCGTTATCACACAAATTTATCCGATACAGGAAAATGAAAAAGCCATTGGATATGATATACTGAAGGATACAATGCGAAACAAGGAAGCCTACGAAGCTATTGAACGTAACCAATTATTTTTTGCAGGTCCTATTGAATTACGACAGGGATACAAAGCAATAGTGGGCAGGCTGCCAATTATTAAAGATGATAAATTCTGGGGATTTTCTGTAGTGTTGATTAAATTCTCAACATTTCTGAAAACTGCGGGACTTGATATATCATCAGATTCGAATTTTGTTTATCAGTTTTCAAAAGTTGATCCCAATACCAATAAAGAAGAATTTTTTCTGCCGGAACAAGAATCATTTTTTAAGAACAAGGATTATGGTCGTATAACTATATATGACGGTAATTGGAATATTTATGCCCGTGCAAAAAATGAATACCTCCTCCGCTGGATGGCACCTATATTTCTGATAAGCCTTATTCTTACCATGCTTGCAAGTTTTCAGGTGTATTCGTTAGCAAGTCAACCTTATCTTCTACGTAAACTGGTGAATCAAAAAACCCATGAAATTAAGGAAAGTGAAGAAAAATTCAGAACACTTGTAGAACAGGCACAGGCTGGCGTATTTATTGAACAATTCAACAGGATGATTTATGTTAATCCGGCTTTTGAAAAGATATTCGGTTATTCATTAGCTGATTTGCAGGCAAATAATGGATTTGTTTCTTTACTGAATACTGACGACGAAACCTCTCAGGCAGAATTAATAAGTAAAGAATCGCTTAAACCTTTAACCTTAAAGGCACAGAAGGCATCAGGTGAAGTTGTATTTATAGAGTTGATTCTTTCAAAAATATTATACCATCAGCAACCGGCACTTATGGGAACATTTGTAGATATCACCAATCGTATTGAACGTGATGCACGTGTTAACAGAGCAGTAATTGAAGCACAGGAAGAGGAACGCAGGCAAATTGGAATGGAATTACATGACAATGTATTACAGATTCTTGCGGCATCTGTTTTGAATATTGATTTTTTAAAAATACGGTATAAGGACCATCCGGAGATTGTAACTAAAGCAAATTCTGTTAAAGTGTACCTGAATGATAGTATTGATGAAATACGGCGTCTTTCGCATCAATTAACACCTTCGTTATCAGAAAAAGTAACTTTAGTAGAAAAAATTCAAAACCTCATCAGTAATTATACAACCTCCGGAACAGCTACCATTACAACAGCAATTGATGATTTTCAGCCGGTACTTAACAATGAAATACAGATTGGACTTTATCGAATTTTGCAGGAGCAACTGAACAACATTCACAAACATGCCGGAGCAACTTCCATTCACATCAAAATACGAAAGAATAATAATCTGATACAGTTAAAAATTACAGATAACGGAATTGGATTTAATACCAATCTTCCCAGTAAAGGCATCGGTCTTGAAAACATAAAGAGAAGAGTAAGAGCCATGGGTGGCGATATGAAAATCATTTCTTCATTAGGCAACGGATGTGAACTGATCATCAAGATTCCTGTGCAACAATATATATCTGCAAATTAATTTATATAGTCTCAATGCCGGCCAATTAGTAATAATGCCTTCTTCAAAAAATTAAAAGCGTTGAAACATTGTGCCCAGAATCCCGTATACGTGCGGTACACATCCTTCAAAAAACAAAAACGCTTTCGACAGAAAATCGAAAGCGTTGAAACATTGTGCCCAGAACAGGAATCGAACCTGCACATCCTTGCGAATACCAGATTTTGAGTCTGACGCGTCTACCAGTTCCGCCATCTGGGCCTGCGGGGGTGCAATATTACAGAAACTTTGTACACACATGAAATTTTTCTATGCCTTCATTTATTCTGACCCTACATTTGTCTACCCTTAATTTGATTGCATGCTTAAAATCGGTTTAATAAAAGAAGGCAAAATACCTGCAGATAATCGTGTAGCCCTCACCCCTGCACAATGTAAATGGATTCACAAAAACAGCACAGCTATAAAAGTTTTTGTTCAGGCTTGTGAAAACCGTTGTTTTAAAAACAGGGAATACACCATGGCAGGTGTGGAAGTAAAAGAGGATATGAGTGATTGTGATATTTTACTTGGAATTAAAGAAGTGCCAAAAGAACAACTCATTGCAGGCAAAACCTATTTGTTTTTTTCACATACCAAAAAAGCTCAACCTCACAATCAATCCCTCATGCATGCAATGATTGATAAAAAGATTACATTAATTGATTATGAATGTTTAACCCATGAAGACGGACAACGCATTATAGGTTTCGGATTTTTTGCAGGCATTGTGGGTGCACATAATGGTATGATGGCTTATGGAAAACGTACCGGTACCTTTGAGCTTAGCAGAGTAAATGAAGCAGATGATTATCGTGAATTGATTCATACCTATTTTGGCTTAAAACTTCCGATTGTAAAAATTGCAGTTACAGGAAGCGGACGTGTGGCGCATGGTGTTTTGGAAATCATGAACCTTATGGGTATACATGAAGTAGAGCCGTTTGATATTTTACATAAGCAGTTTGACTATCCTGTGTATGTGCATCTTAAGGGAAGAGATCTGTATGAACGTAAAGAGGACGGCACATACAATCGTGAAGACTTTCATCATCATCCTGAAGAGTACAAATGCAGTTTCTCTCCTTTTATCAAACAGACTGATATTTTACTCAATGGTATCTATTGGGATAAATCCATTCCGCCACTATTTACAGCAGATGAATTTAAAAGCGATGCATTTCATATACAAACCATTGCTGATATTACTAATGATACCTATGGTTCTATTCCCGTAAATAGTGGTGATTCTACAATTGATGATCCTATTTATGGTGTAGATAAGCAAACATTGCAACGCACGGCACCTTATCTTTCCAATTCAGTTGATTTAATGGCAGTTGGTAATTTACCAAACGAATTACCAAGAGATGCCAGTCGTTACTTTGGTGAACAATTAATTAAATATGTGCTTGAAGATTTAGTTAAAGGCGGTTCTCCTGTTCTTGAACGGGCTACTATTTTGAAACAAGGCAAGCTTACTGATGAGTATAATTATTTAAAAGAATATGCAGGCGTTTAAAAATAAAGTAACAAGCAGGATGTAAGAAATTTCCGTTTTGCTAAACCGCTTATTATTTTCAGAAGTCTATAAATACAAATAATAATCTTTCAGTAACTCTGAAGAAGCAGCTGTATAATTATTATTTGCATCTTTAATTGCTATGGAATTGACTTCAGCTGCCGTATCTTTTCTTCTGAACAACAACATACTTCTGAAGAAAGAATGATGCACTGTTTGTTTTACATCTGTTCTTTTATCTACATCAAACTGTAACTCTTTTGCCATTGAAATGAATACCCCCGCCCTGTGAAATGGCAGTAATACTGCAAAACATCCATCAGCACTTAAATTTCTATTTACAACCTGCAATAAATCACCGAACTTCAACCCATCATTATGCATTGCCATATTTCTGTGAGCAAGATCGCTCTTTAAATCATTTTCATAAAATGGAGGATTGGAAAGAATGAAATCATATTTTCTTTCAGCACTAAATTCTTTTACATCACCAAAGATTACCTGTAACCGCTTTTTCCAGCTTGATGATTCAATGTTATCCCTCGCCTGTTCATAAGATGCTTTATCTATTTCAATACCTTCAATAACAGCATCACATTGCTGCGCCAGCATCAGCATCAATAATCCTGTACCCGCTCCAATATCAAGCACCCTTCTAACTTCATGCTTCTTACTTGCTGCCTCCCTGCCTACCCATGCTCCGAATAAACAACTATCCGTACTCACTTTTAAAACAGCACGGTTCTGATGAACTGTAAATTGTTTGAATCGGAAAAATGTGTTGGGCATTATTTTCAACTAAAAACTATAAGCAACTGGCTATTAACTCACCATTCAACTCTTGCACTTGGCACAGCACTTAAATCTGCAAAGTCATTTTCTAAAAATTTATAATAACCGGCAATCGCAATCATCGCTGCATTATCAGTACAATATTCAAATGCAGGAATAAATGTTTTCCATTTATACATTGCACCCATTTCCAGAAATGCTTTACGCAAACCACTGTTGGCACTCACACCGCCTGCCAGACAAATGGTTTTTATTCCTGTTTGAATTGATGCTTTCTTCAACTTATTAAGCAGTATTGAAACAATCCGTTGCTGAACTGATGCACAGATATCATTCAGGTTTTCTTCAATAAATTGTTTTTGCTCTTCAGCAGTTGCCACCAATTCTTCTTTATATACCAAACTCTTACCTGCGTTTCGTAAAAAATAAAGGATAGATGTTTTCAATCCGCTGAAACTAAAATTCAATTCCGGTATTTGCGGTTCCGGAAATTGAAAACGACCGGCATTACCTCTTTGTGCATAGTTATCAATCAGGGGTCCGCCGGGATATGGCAGCCCTAATAATTTGGCAGTTTTGTCAAAGGCTTCACCTGCTGCATCGTCAATGGTTTCGCCCAGCACTTTCATTGATGATGGACTTTTGCACAATACAATTTGTGTATGTCCACCACTCACCGTTAAACATAAAAAAGGAAATTCAGGTTTTTCATCGCCTATTAAATTGGCCAGCACATGTGCCTGCATATGGTGCACTGTGATTAACGGAATATTTAAAGACAATGCCAATGATTTGGCAAACTGTGCACCAACTAACAAACTACCAATCAAACCGGGTGCTTGTGTAAATGCAATGGCTGAAAGAGATGACAATTTACAGTTGGCAGTAGACAGAGCAGTATCTACAACAGGCACAATGTTCTCCATATGTGCTCTTGAAGCAAGTTCCGGCACCACACCTCCATATTGCTCATGTACTGATTGTGATGCTGTGATATTGCTGATAATTTTTCCATCCGAACAGACAGATGCAGAAGTTTCATCACATGAAGATTCAATAGCTAAAATTACAGGCAAGTACAACGTATTAAAGATGAATAATTGAACATAACAGCCTTGAAGAATAATTTTTATTATTTACTTCTTATTGCTTCAACGGGGTCCATCCTTGCAGCAATAAAAGCAGGAATTAATCCCGCCAGTATGCCTGTAAATATACAGGTGAGAACAGCACCTAAGAACAAACCCCAACTTATTACTACTTCAAATTTCAGTACAGCAGTTAAAAAGAAAGTAAGTAAAAAAACAAGAAATAAACCGATGATGCCACCTAAAACACAGAGGAAGGCACTTTCCATCAAAAATTCCAATAAAATTGTTCTGCTTTTTGCTCCAATGGCTTTTTTTAATCCTATAATTGAAGTGCGTTCACGAACAGTAACGAACATAATATTGGCAACACCGAAAATTCCAACAATAAATGAAAGAATTGTGATTGCTATACCACCAATTGTAACTCCAGTAAATATTGAAGTAAGCTGTGCGGTTCCCGTATTTACATCATTCAGGGCAAAATTATCTTCCTGCTTTGGATTAAGACGTCTTACACCACGCATAACACCACGTAACTCATTTTTTAAATCATCAACAGGAATATTTTCTCTGCCTTTTACCAGTATAAATGGATCACTGTTTCTTTCATCAGCAAACTGACCGGCAAAAAGATAAGGCATAAGCACTGAGTTATCAAAATCCCATCCGCCAATGATGTTTTGCCCCTGTTTCTTTACAAGACCAATAACAGTTGCTTTTTTCCCTTTTATAGCTACTGTTTTACCTAACGCATATTCAGCTTTTACAAACAGTTTTTCTGCAATTGTGTTTCCCATTACAATAACAGCATTACCATTTGTAAATTCTGCTCCGGTTATAAAGCGACCGAAACCTAATTCAACAGGTTGAATTTTATCATACTCTTCGGTAATTCCAAAACATCGTACACCGGTAAGCGTTTCATCTTCATAATCAATTGATGTATTTGTGGCAAACGTATAAGCTACATATGAAGCCAGTGAAGTTTTATTTTTTACAGGTTGCAATTCACGATATCTTGGTACAGGCCTGCTCATATATTTCCACCAGGGATATTCACCCCCGCCACCCCACGCCCATTTCTGAACGTACACAGTATTGTTACCAAAAGATTTAAATGAGTTACGCACATTACGCTCCAAACTGCTTACTGTTGCCATTACGCTAATTATGCAAAAAATCCCAAATGTTATACCCAGCAAACTCAAAAAAGTGCGCAACTTGTTTTTACGCAGTTCACCAATAGCAAACTGCAAACTATTATAAAAAATCTCAAAGGTTTTTCGCATAGGTCAAAAATAAATCATCCGGCGGAAAGCGAGTATAAAATTATGACAACTGGCATTGGTACCGGTTTTAACTCAAGCATCGTCATTTACAACTTAAATTCGTTTAGTGAGTACAAATCAGCTTTTATGCTTAACCGGATAACAGGATGTAATACCATTTATCAACCTCAGCTTTTGCCGTAATTCTTATGCTTCAAGTACTTACCTTTGCGCCCTTGAAAACTGACAGCAACGGGTCAGGAAACAGTTGAACATGAAATACGCAAACGAAATACAACGTCGCCGCACTTTTGCCATCATCTCCCACCCGGATGCGGGTAAAACTACATTAACAGAAAAGTTGCTGTTGTTTGGCGGTGCTATTCAGGTAGCAGGTGCTGTTAAAAGCAATAAAATTAAGAAACATGCTACGAGTGACTTTATGGAAATCGAACGCCAGCGTGGTATTTCTGTAGCTACCAGCGTAATGACCTTTCAATATGAGGACACACTGATTAATCTGTTAGACACACCCGGTCACAAAGACTTTGCTGAAGACACCTACCGCACATTAACAGCGGTGGACAGTGTAATTCTTGTGGTGGACAGCGTGAATGGTGTGGAAGAGCAAACACGCCGGTTGATGGAAGTATGCCGCATGCGTGATACGCCTGTAATTGTGTTCATCAATAAAATGGACAGAGACGGTAAGAACCGTTTTGATTTGCTGGAAGAAATTGAGAAAGAACTCAGTATTCATCTGCATCCCATGACCTGGCCGATTAATAGTGGTAAGGACTTTAAAGGCGTATATGATTTGCATACTAAAAGCCTGGTATTGTTTACTGCCAATACAAAAGCAAGTGACGAAGACATTGTGAAAATCAATGATATTCATGATGCAGTTCTTGATGAAAAAATTGGTGACAGCGATGCAAGGATTCTGCGTGAAGATGTAGAGCTCGTAGATGGTGTACATGGGGAATTGAAGGTAGAAGACTATTTGAAAGGCAAAGTAGCACCCGTATTTTTTGGAAGTGCTGTAAATAATTTTGGTGTAAAAGAACTTTTGGAAACATTTGTACGCATTGCTCCTCTTCCCCAAAGCAGAGATACGTCTACCCGTCGCCTGGATGTAAATGAAGATAAGTTCAGCGGGTTTGTGTTTAAGATACATGCCAATCTTGACCCCAAGCACAGAGACCGTATTGCGTTCTTAAGAGTATGCAGCGGCAAGTTTGAACGTAATAAATATTTTCATCATGTACGTTTGGATAAAGATGTGCGTTTCAGCAATCCCTACTCATTTATGGCACGTCAAAAAGATGTGATTGAAGAAGCGTATCCCGGCGATGTGGTGGGTTTGTTTGACACCGGCAATTTTAAAATTGGTGATACATTGACGGAAGGTGAAGATTTTTATTTTACAGGTATTCCTTCTTTTTCGCCTGAACTGTTTAAAGAAGTGGTGAACAAAGATCCCATGAAAACCAAGCAGCTAGAAAAAGGATTGTTGCAATTAACAGATGAAGGCGTTGCCCAATTGTTTACACAGTTTGGCGGCAATAAAAAGATCATCGGCTGTGTGGGCGAACTTCAGTTTGAAGTAATTCAATACCGTTTATTGCAGGAATATGGTGCGAGTGCTGAGTTTCGTTCACTCCCCTATTACAAAGCCTGCTGGATTACCAGTAAAGAACCGAAGAAACTGGAAGACTTTACCCGTTTTAAAACCAACAATATAGCTGCAGATAAAGATGGCCATCTTGTTTACCTGGCCCAAAGCGAATGGTTTTTAAATACTGAACGTCAAAACAATCCGGATATTGAATTTCATTTTACAAGTGAAATACACAAGGAAGGATAAAAGGATTGCAGAATTGAGATGGACGATTTCAGATTTTCATTATACATCATAATGCAAAACAAAAATGGCTAATGGTATTTGAATTGAAAAACCAATAACAATTAATCGCTGTACGATTTATCAGTTAATATATTTATTGAATAGTGAAAATCTGAAATCGTAAATCTGCAATCATCAAACCTTCCCCACTTTCTCCATCATCTTTTCCACCAGTTTAAACGTAGCCGGGCAATACTCTACATTCTGCTTGTACACATGCACCCACTCTGTAAATTGTTTTTTAGTATGATGTGGAAAGCCTGCACAATCTGCAGGTCGGATTTCATAGATATTGCACTTGTTAGTTTTTAAGTCCAAAAATTGACAGGGTTGTTTCTTATTCATCCAGTCACCACTGCCACGTTCTTTGTACAGCCATTTTTCTTTAAACGCTTCTGGTGTTTGATTAAAATGAGCAGAAATGCGTTTAATATCCTGCGGTGTAAATGTAGGCGTCATGGTTTTGCAGCAATTAGCACAGGCCAGACAATCTGTTTCTTTCCAAACTTCCTTATCTGTTTCCAATGCAATTTTATCCAAACCTCTGGGCTTTACTGTTTCTAAACGTGTAAGAAAATAACGATACTTACGGCGATAGGTATTCATTAATCGTTTGTACAGGGGTAAGAAGCGAGGCTTTTCAATTTGCATGCATCTGTAATTTAAAGAACGAATATAAATGTTCTTATCTTTCAAACTTCAATACATTAATATAAATGTGGGAGGGGTATAAAAAAGGTTTCAAGGCTTATTTACAACTGGAAAAATCGCTTAGCGAAAATTCAGTAGATGCGTATTTGCATGATGTGGAGTTATTAACTCAATACATGCAAACTGTCAATGACTTAAAAACACCAGATGCCGTTGAACTTAAAGACCTGCAGCAGTTTGTGAAATACATTGCTGAGCTGGGTATGAGTGCCGGTAGCCAGGCACGCATTATAAGCGGGTTAAGACAGTTTTACAAATACTGTGCGTTGGAACAAATTACCAGAAAAGATCCAACAACACTTCTTGAAGCACCCAAACTCAAACGTAAACTACCGGATACCCTGAGTTATGATGAAATTGAAAGCATCATTCATCAAATTGATTTGAGCAAACCCGAAGGCGGACGAAATAAAGCCATTTTAGAAACCATGTACAGTTGCGGGCTACGTGTGAGTGAAGTGGTGAATTTAAAAATCTCTCAGTTGTATCTGGATGTTGGTTTCATTCGGGTGATAGGTAAAGGTGATAAAGAACGCTTAGTACCCATTGGGAGCAGTGCCATTAAATACATTAAAATTTATGTAGAAAATATCCGCTCTCACATTCAGCCCAAAAAAGACAAAGAAGATATTTTATTTTTAAACAGAAGGGGAACAGAATTAACAAGGGTAATGATCTTTCTCATTATCAAAGAACTGGCAAAGATGGCTGGTATTCAAAAAAATATTTCACCACATACGTTCCGGCATTCCTTTGCCACACACCTGGTTGAAGGTGGTGCAGACCTTAGAGCCGTGCAGCAAATGCTGGGACATGAAAGCATTACCACTACAGAAATTTACACGCATCTGGACAGGGAATATTTGCGCAAAACATTGGAGCAGTATCATCCGGGATTTGGAAATAAGTAATAATACACTGTATGCCCACCCTTGAAAGCGTGGTTTGACAAGATTTTAATAAACATCTCCTACTTCGGCCAGACCACGCTTATGCGTGGGCCTACCGAATGTACTACTGTACAATAATCTTACTCGTTTGTACCAGCATCTTTCTTTCATCAATAATTTGTAATACATATACTCCTGCACTCATTTTATCACTTAAATGAATTTGTTCTGTTTGGTTTGGTGAAGAAATTTGTTTTTGAAAGGAGTAATAAAGTTGACCGGATGAGTTGAGCAAACGAATTTGATAAAAGCCAGGTTTAAATTTTTCAAATTTAAGTTGAAAAGTGCCTTTGGTTAAAACGGGGTTTGGAAAAACCTTGATTGCTGATAAGCTTACCATCTTACTTTTTTTATTTTCTTCGCTCGTATCAATTCTAACACCAATAGAAGTACATAATAATCGCTGGCCAATAGAACAACATAAAGTTCTGCAGATTCGCATACGAAATCCAATTACAGACACCTCATTAAGCTCAATATAATTTCGTTTTAATTCAATTATAAAATCAGACTTTTTCAATTGTCGAGTAGAAAAACTTGCTGTTTGATAGCCCGCTGAAGAAACAACAACAGAATCAAAATCCAATTTTTTAGAATTATAAGTAAGAACTCCTGCTGAATCTGTAATTTTTACAGCGGACTTTTTTCCGAATTTGATAAAGGTAATTACGGCATTATTTAATCCGGATTTAGATGTCTTATCAATTACTTTTAGTGTTCTATTATTTCCAAGACGAGTTGTAATAATCACAACTCCAGTAACCCTTTTATAGTAAATAATCGATGATGAAAACTCGTTTATAATATCAATACTTTCAATATCACTCTGATTTATTTTATTAAGTTGTTTAAAATCAAAAACAACGCCATCAACCACAAACATTGGTGTATCTGCAAATAACTTCAGTACCCCAGAGATATGTATTTTTGACTTTATAACTTTAGATAGACCGTAAGATGAATCACAAACTGTCAAACCCTGCATCTTTGTACTCAAAGAAAAAATTAACAAAACAGACACAATCGGAATCTTATTCATATAATAATTATTAGTTATTGTACAATAATCTTACTCGTTTGTACCAGCCTCTTCCTTTCATCAATAATTTGCAATACATATACTCCTGCACTCATTTTATCACTCAAATGAATTTGTTCTGTTTGGTTTAGTGAGGAAATTTGTTTTTGAAAGGAGTAATAGAGTTGTCCGGATGAGTTGAGCAAATAAATTTGATACATACCAGAATTACTATTTCCAAAGTTTATTTGAAGAGTTGCGTTGGTTGCTACAGGATTGGGGTATACTTTAATTTCACGTTTAAAAAAGAAGTTTACAACAGTATCTTTTACTCTACTTAAAGCTTTTTCTGGTTTTGGTTTATGCACTCTTGTAACTGCTACTGCACCTGCAATCACTTCTACAAGAGGCACCATTTTCATTTTTATTACAACCTCTTCACCTTTTTCTTTTCTAAGATTAGTTTCACAAGGTTCATAACCAATACAGGTAACTCTTAGCACACCTTTATACTCATTAACTGCTAAACTAAAACTTCCGTCTGCGTTTGTAGTAGTTGCAATATTGTTGCCTTCTATCATCACTGACGCTGATGGCAATGGTGAACCATCTATTTCATCAACTACAATTCCACTGACAACTTTTTTACTTTCAACCACAAACATACCTATAGTACCAACTAATAACTCTTCAATAGGTTTGGATGGTAATAGTTTGATTGAAATTGTGTCTTTTTGTTTTAACAATGTTGGCCGTGTAACAGACAAGGATGAAGAGACTTTGCCAATCATGTTTTGCGGGTAGCCTGTTACTACTATTTCTTTTAATTCAACTATATCTTTTTTCTGAGCGGATGCCTTTGAAAGAAATAAACCCGGCAGTAACAACCCTGCTGCATATTTCAAAAACTTTGAAGCAGGCTTCAATTCATAAGTTATCAACGGCCTGTTTAATTGTTCTTCACTAAATCGTCCGCAGGTACTGCCATTATAGTTTTTGAAAAAATCAAGAATCGCTTCATCGGTATCAGCAGAAAAGTCCACCACATTCTTTTGGCACACGGTACAATGTTTTCCTTTTTCAACAGGTGTCATTTCATTCCAGTTTTCATGACAGGGTTCCGGAATGTTGAGGATAATTTGTTCTTTCATAACAATAGTTTTGATGATGATGAATACCGGCCGCATAACTACCCGGTTTTTTTCCAATATGCCGGTTGATATTGTGCTTACTATTGAACAGATGCTTTTTATTTTCGAATTACATAAACATTGCCATACTATTTTTTTAACTATCTTACCCGCCATAATATTTATACTTGAATTTTATTCGTGAAAAAGAGAATCAGGCAATGAGCGATGCAGAACTGGTGGCCCTTTACCACCGGGAGGGCAATGTGCAGGTACTGGGCACTCTTTATCAGCGATACATGGATTTGATTTATGGCGTGTGCCTCAAGTATTTAAAAGATACTGAAGAAAGCAAGGATGCCGTAATGCGTATTTATGAAGAACTGGTGGAGAAACTCCGTAAACATGAGGTTGAGCATTTTAAAAGCTGGCTTTACACACTGGCCCGTAATCACTGCCTGATGAAGTTGCGAAAGCAAAAAGGAAAAATAACGGTAGAAATTACAGAGCCGGTTATGCAAAACAATGATTTGTGGCATCAGGAGGATGCCATGCATAAAGAGGAGCAGCTCAGCACCATGGAAGAATGTATGCAGCAGTTGATACAGGAGCAAAAAATTTGTGTGGAGCTGTTTTATATGCAGGGTAAATGTTATAATGATATTTGTGAAGAAACAGGCTTTGAATGGAATAAAGTGCGGAGCTATATTCAAAATGCGAGAAGAAATCTGAAACTTTGTATGGACTCAAAATTGAAAAACAAATAAATTACTCTTACCACGATATTGAACGTTACCTGAACAGTCAAATGACAAGGTCTGAAATGCATGCGTTTGAAAAAGCCATGATGGATGATCCTATGCTCAGCGATGCAGTTGATGGTTACAGGCTGGCAAATTATTCTGCAACAGATGACCTGGCTGTTATTACCCAACAGTTAAAAGCAGTCCCTGCTAAAGTAGTAAGAGGAAGTTTTAAACAGTGGATACGTATTGCAGCAGTACTGGTTGTATTATTAAGTGCATCAGTTGTATTATACCGCATCTATTATTCTGACAATAAAAACGCTGCACCAGCACTTGTAAAAACAAAAGAAGTAAAAGAGGAGCAAATTGCTGCGGAAGATGAAACAAAAGTGGACTCAGCTACAGTGGTGCTCAATGATAATGTTACTCTAAATACAACTCAGCCCAAGCCGGTTATTATTCCTCCTGCAAAAACAATTCCTTCGGCTACCTTACAGGCAGAAGATCTAAAAGAACAAAATTTTGCCGTAGTTGACAAACCAGCAGCACAGCAACAAGCAGCTCCTTCCAGCGCAAACCTTAGTAAAGAACCGGAAACAAAAGAAGAAACTGCAAAAAAGCAAAGTAGTGAACAGGTAAAGCTTAACAAATTTGTTGGTCGTATAGTAGACGAAAGTAATCATCCCCTGCCTTTTGCAAACATTACAGAAAAAAATTCGGGCGTTGGTACCTATGCCGATGCCAATGGAAATTTTGTATTGCTATCTGCTGATACTGTTTTGAATGTTCAAACAAAATCTCTGGGGCATATCAGTAATACTGCAGTGTTGCGGTCTGCGGGTGTGCAAAAAATTATCCTGAAAGATGAAGCTATTGTAGCCAATGCTCCAACGCAGGAAGTTTTCTACGACCGTTATAAAAAAAGGAAAGAAAAAGAAAATACAGATACAACGGATGAAATAATGGCTATACCGGTGGATGGCTGGAGTAACTACAATATTTATGTGTACAACAACATGAGGGATGATGCGCAGGGCTTGCAATCTTCCACCAACAAAACTCAAAAGCCCAGAGAAGTACAGCTTGTATTTGATGTAAATCCCGACGGTTCTCTAACAAATATTAAAGTAGAACGTTCTACTTGCAGAGCATGTAATGAAGAAGCCATTCGCCTGCTTAAAGAAGGCCCTAAATGGAAATCCATTTCAGGTAAGAAAGAAAGCACACGTTTTACCGTGCGGTTTTAACCATTTTTAAAACTTTGTCTACTACACATACTCCTTCCCTACCTTTGCTGCCTAAACTATAGTCATATGAAGCAATTATTACTTGCTGCTGGTTTACTTACCGCAGTTTTATTTACAGATGCACAACAGTTAAAAACGCCTCAACCTTCCACTACCACGTTGGTAAAGCAGGATTTTGGACTGGGAAGCATTGAACTTTCATACAGTCGCCCCAACATGAAAGGCCGTAAAATTTTTGGCGATTTAGTTCCGTTTGATAAAGTATGGCGTACCGGTGCCAACCAGGCCACCACTTTAACCTTCAGCGATGAAGTGATGATTGGCGGTGTGGCCATTAAACCCGGCAAATATGGCTTACTCACAATTCCCAGACAAACTGAATG
>CAYPBV010000053.1:0-21637 GCA_964409025.1 uncultured Chitinophagaceae bacterium
GCCACCATCACTGTTTACACCCTGTATATCTGTTATACGGCCGCTCATGGTAGCAGGCCCTATTTGGCGTGCTTCCATTACACCAAAGGTGGCGGAGTTGATAGATGTTTGTGCCATTAACTGAATTATAGCAGCAAATGCACATATGGTAAGAAAAAGTTTCTTCATGAGCATAGTTTTAGAATAATAAAACCCCTGCGGTTTATGCAGGGGTTTATGAAATAGTGATTGATTATTTAGAAACTTTAAAAATAGATTCATCAACAGCTTTGTTGATTTCTACTTTTGCTACTGTAAGATCTGCATTAAAACCGGGGCCAAGTGGAATTGACATACTCATAGGCATCATTAATCCTTCAGGTGTTTTTTGATAATTACTGTAGGTTGTAAATACTTCTGCTTCCTGACCATTTGCTTTAATTGTACTTACTGTTTTTACAATAAAATAAGTAGATGGGTCAATAAAATAAGTTTCTACTTTACCACCTTTTTGTGTGAGTTTAATTTTCAAACACTCTGTACCATCTACATCTTCCTTACCCAAAAATTCAACAGAATGCCCTTTAGCTTTATAATCAACCAAAGTGCCGGAGGGATCCAGCATATCCTGGCTTTCTTTAACATCATCAGCCGTCATTGCCTCTGGAGCCTGCTGTCCCTGAATTGGGAAAAACCGCCAGCCCTCAGTAGGAGTTACAATCATGTAATTGGTCATGCCCATTGCTACAATATCCTGCCGGCTGCCTTTACCGCTTAAAGTAGTAATGGTAAGGTCAATATTCATACCCTGTACAGTCATACTTCCGGTTTGTACTACACTGGTCACTTTCTTCCAGTTAGCAAGACCGCCAATAGCTTCAATGTGTTTGTTGATTACCTCATCGGCTGTTTGTGCTTTTACAGAGGCTGTAGCAAAAACTGCTGCTACAAAAAATGCGAAAAGTTTCATTGTCTTCATTGTTTAAGTTTTTGATTTGAGTGAGATTAGCATGTTGCATTTGACCTGATAAATGTCAAAAAGAGCAGTTGATACTTTTTGAAAAAATCAGTTCGCCTGGTTCATTACTTTTATTTGTTGATGAAATTTGAAATTTGTTACAAAAAAATTTACTGTATCACTTCAGGCTTATAGGCTTTTGGATCAACCGGTTTGTTTACCTCTATTTTTTCATAGTAAATACCGCCGCCCATACCCACTGGTGTTACTTTAAATGCAAACATAAAGCCTTCTTCCGTTTTTTTATAATCAGAAAAATCAGTGATGCGCTCCACATCAGCTCCGGCGCCCGGGCCACGACCACCGCCCATACCCATACCACCGCCTTTGGCACTCATACGAATAATGAGGTAGGTAGTAGCATCAAAAAAATAGTTGGCTTCATTGCCGCTTTTGTAAGTAATTTTAATTTTATAAGCAGGTGTGCCTTCTACATCTTCCTTACCTATCAAATCTACCTTGTGTCCTTTGGCAGCATAATCAACAAATGCACCTGCACAATCCAATTGCACCTGCATATTGGCAATTGCTTCTGCCGTCATGGGCTCAAATGCTCCGCCATTGCGTGGATTTTGACGCCACCCTTCTTTATCTGTTACCAGCATAGCAAAATTAAACATCGCACTGTTGATTTCCTGACGGTATAACTTGCCATCCACCTTCCAGCTTTTCTGTGCTATTTCAGTACCATTTTGCATAATGCTGGTACCTTCCATATAAACACTTTTAATAGACAGCAGTTTGGCTTTACCACCCATGGCTTCAATATGTTTGTTAATAATATCATCAGCCGTTTGCGCCTTTACTGAAACTGAAACAAAGGCCATAAAAGCCGTACATAGCAAAACAATCCTGTTCATCGATAAAAATTTAGATTATCAAATTTAAGGTAGTAAGGCTAATGAAAAGTTCCTTCTATCCATTATCTTGAGCCTCCAATTTAAAATACCGGGATGGAGACGATATGGGCACATTTACCGTTGCAGGAAACATTGTAAACATAGCAGAGCGCAAAATTTTTTATGGTCAAGTAGAGGTAGCTGAAGGCAGGATTCAGACAATTCATTCACTCCAAACATCGCCACAAGCGGGCGCTCCATTTATTTTACCCGGTTTTACCGATGCACATGTGCATATTGAAAGCTCCATGGTGGTACCCTCTGAATTTGCAAAAATGGCTGTTGTTCATGGCACAGTTTCCACCATCAGTGACCCACATGAAATTGCCAATGTATGCGGCATGCAGGGTGTGAAATATATGATTGAAAACGGCAAAACTGTTCCATTTAAATTCAATTTTGGTGCACCCAGCTGCGTGCCTGCTACAACCTTTGAAACAGCAGGTGCTGCACTTAATGCAGAAGATGTAAAGCAATTGCTGGAGCGGGATGATATTCTTTATTTGAGTGAAATGATGAACTTTCCCGGAGTGCTGCATGGCGATGAAGAGGTGAGAAAAAAAATAAAAGCAGCACAGGAACTGGGAAAACCCGTAGATGGGCATGCTCCGGGGTTGCGGGGCGACCTAGCAAAACAATATATAACTGCGGCCCCTTTAAACCTGCCGGCCGACAGGGTGATTGTTTCAACAGATCATGAATGCTTTACAAAAGACGAAGCATTAGACAAACTAAAACACGGCATGAAAATCATCATCCGTGAAGGAAGTGCTGCCAAAAACTTTGATGCATTAATTGACCTGATGGATGACCATGCACACATGCTCATGTTTTGCAGTGATGATAAACATCCTGACAGTCTGGTAGCAGGCCACATCAATCAACTGTGTGCAAGAGCAGTGGCAAAAGGTAAAAATATATTTGACGTGTTACAGGTTGCCTGTGTTAATCCTGTGCTTCATTATAAAACAGATACCGGTCTGTTACGCTCCGGTGATGCGGCTGATTTTATTATAGCAAAAGATCTCCAGTCCTTTGATATTCTTCAAACATATATTAATGGACAATTAGCAGCAGAAAATGGCGTTTCAAAAATTGTAACAACTGCTCCACCTGTTATTAATAACTTTAACTGCAGCGAAAAAACAATTGCTGATTTTGAATTTCAGCTGCAGCGCTTTGGTGAGGAAGACCAGGAAAATATTGAGCAGGTGTATGTTGTAGAAGCATTAGACGGGCAGTTAATCACCAATAAATTAAAAGAGCCGCTTACTTCATTCAACATCCTTAACGGCATTATTGAAACCAATACAGAAAAAGATCTGTTGTACATGGTAGTAGTAAACCGTTACTCCAATGCGCCTGTAGCTAAATGCTTTGTAAAAAACTTTGGATTGCATCACGGTGCTATTGCATCATCCGTAGCACATGACAGTCATAACATCATTGCCGTGGGTGTTGATGCCGTAAGTCTTTGCCATGCAGTAAACCTTATTATCCGTGAACAAGGCGGTGTAAGTGCAGTAAGCAATTTGTATGAAAAAGTAATACCCTTACCCGTAGCCGGACTCATGAGCACCGATGATGGCTATAAAGTAGCTGAAGCATACAGCGCTATTGATGCCATGGCCAAAGCAATGGGCAGTACGCTTGCTGCACCTTATATGACATTGTCCTTCATGGGTTTATTGGTGATTCCGCATTTAAAACTGAGCGATATGGGGTTGTTTGACGGAGACAATTTTAGCCTTGTATAAAAAAGCTTGTTCACAGTTATTCCACTTTTTTAAAGAATAATTAAACAATATCAATCATTTGCTGTTTAACATTCCCACCAATAACCAGCTAAAAAATTGTGTATGGAAATGTTATTAAAAGATTTAGATGCCATCATAGACCTGTCACGGTCTGAAACAATACAAATCATTCAGGCATTTAAGCGGCATATTGAACATCATTTTCAGGTAGATAAAGATGTATTGAACAAAGTATTTGAAATACCTGCAGGCATGGTGCTTAATCAGCAGGAAGATGAAGATGATATGCATACGCTCTTAGGCGAACAGATTTATAGTTACGCCTTCTGATTTTAGTTTCGTTTAGTTTCCGGTATCAGCAAGGAGTTTTATCTTCATAGCATAAATACAGGCTATGAAACGTTTTGTAAGCATCTTTACCTTAATGATTCTTATTGGTTTAACCGGATTTGTTTATTACAAATTCTTCTTCACCTATACTTCCGGCTACCGCAGCGGCTTATTACAGAAATTCTCCTACAAAGGCACTATTTTTAAAACATATGAAGGCGAAATGATCCTCAGCAGCATACGCAGTAATAATAATGTGGCACTGGCGAGTGAGAAATTTTTGTTTTCTGTGAATAGCGAACCTGTAGCCAAACAAATGGAACAATTACAGGGTCGTATGGTTACTGTACACTATCATGGTAAAAACGGATCACTGCCATGGCGTGGTGATACACCTTTTATTGTAGACAGCGTTAAGCTTGAGGAATAGTTTGATTAACTGTAAGGTAATGCCTCTTTGCCATCAGCTGGTATTGTCTTTAAATAACAAAGTAGCTATCCCATCAAACAAAAGATCACCGGGCGTTTATGCAAATCCGGTTTGGCATTTTTCCATGCTCCAACGGTTTTAGTTTGAATCGCTTCATTCACACCTGTAATATCTGCAGCAATACATAATAGTGTGGAAGGTTTGCAGGTTTTTAAAATCGTTTCCAGCAACTGATTGTTTCTGTATGGTGTTTCTATAAATACCTGTGTGCTTTTTTGCTTTATTGAATATTCCTCTAACTGTTGTAATCGTTTTCTCCGCTGCTGTTCATCAACCGGTAAATAACCAACAAAAGCAAATTGCTGACCATTCATGCCACTTGCCATCAGCGCCAATAAAACAGAGCTGGGCCCCGTCAATGGTTTTACAACAGCGCCATGTTTATGTGCTACGCCCACCAGCAATTGTCCCGGATCTGCAATGCCCGGGCAACCTGCTTCACTTATAATACCAATCGTTTTATTAAGTTGTATTGCTTTTACAAACCGCTGTTGTACTTCCTGCTCCGCTTTATGAATGGTATGCCATTCAAAATCATCAATTACAATTTGCCTGTCCAGCTTTTTTAAATAACGGCGTGCCGTACGTTCATTTTCAGCAAACAAAACTGTGCAGGTTTTTACTGCAGGAAGTATATAAGAGGGAATTGGTTCCAGCTGTTCTTCATCCAAAGGCGCAGGTATTAAATAGACGGTAGCCATTAAGGTTCATCGTTTTGATGATACAAACTAAGCGTAGCTGCAATCACAGCATATGCAGGTGCCAATACCCAACCAAGTACGGGCACTAAATGCATAAGATAAAATACCATACCATTGCCAATTGCCAATCCTTTTCGCTGACTTATGAACTCAATACTTTGTGAAGGTGTGAGTTTATGACGCTCGGCACTGTAATCCATCATGGAAAAACCGTAGTAGTAACATTCTACCATAAATGCAATCAATGGACTTATCCAACCCACTACAGGAATTAAAGAAAACAATAAAATTGTAAGCGTGTATACTGTTTGCCATAACGTATTACGTAAAGCTAAACGAACAGCACGCCAGATATCGCTTAACAATTGTTGAATGGTAATGGGATATTCTTTGCCCTCAATAATACTTTCCACCTTTTCACTCAAATAAGCAAACACGGGCGAACCCACAATCAAAAACAGGTATTTAAACAGTGAAAAATAAAAGAACATTAAAATGAGCTGAAAAATAATGGTACCAAAGATGAAGAGGAAATTCAAAAAGCTGTTATTCATGGCATCCAGCCAGCCCTTAATACCTACTACATTAAACAACCAATTTAAAAAATCGCCTGTGGTAGACCAGAACAGATAAATACCGCCGCTAAACAACAGTGCATAGATGACACCCGGTATCAATATCCATTTCCATAACTTGTGCCGCCGTATAAAATCATGTGCACGAAAGTATGCCTGTACTGCTATAACCAATTCTTTGAGCAAATCAATTTAATTTTAGAATGTACACAGGCATTTCGCATAGGATTCCTTGCAAAATAACCATTAAATGCAAAAACTTAAGAAAGAATTTTATTTACAGAACGATGCAGCACTGCTTGCAAGAATGCTGTTGGGCAAAATTGTTGTTACTGATTTCAACCATCAATATACTGCTGCCCGTATTGTAGAAACAGAAGCTTATGCGGGAATTTTTGACCGTGCCTCACACGCATATAATGGAAGAAGAACAGAGCGAACTGAAATTATGTTTGATGAAGGCGGCATTGCTTATGTGTATCTGTGTTACGGCATTCATCATATGTTTAATATTGTAACCAATAAAAAAAACAGGCCGGATGCGGTTTTAATAAGAGGCGTAGAACCATTACATGGTACAGAATGGATGCTCAGCCGCTGCAACAAATCAAAGATGGATGCTTCCATCGGCCGTGGGCCCGGCAACGCAGGAAAGGCACTGGGAATATCCAGGCAACATACAGGCCGGTCGCTTTTAACTAATGATTTTTTTATTGCCGATGACGGCTTTGAAGTTAATAACATAATGACTGGTAAACGCATCGGAATAGATTATGCAGGCCCGCATGCACTGTGGCTGTATCGCTTCTTTATAAAAGATCATCCTCAGGTTACCAGGCATCCTTTTAATAAAACTGCGATTGAACTCTTGTAATCCTTATTTTTAAGCAATGGACTTTCTTAAAAATAAAATGCAACTGCTTTCATTTACTGCAGGCATTTTCATCAGTTTGTTTTTATACCTCACAAATCCTTTCAGCTTACAGCCTGATGCGTGTAAAGCAGTAGCAATAGCCGCTTTAATGATTGTATGGTGGGTTACAGTAGCTATGCCCATGCCTGCAGTGGCGCTGGTACCGCTCTTCTTATTCCCCTTATTAAAAATTTCAACTATCGATGAAACCAGTAAGGCATACAGCAACCCGGTTATTTTTCTGTTTATGGGTGGCTTTATGATTGGTCTTGCTATAGAAAAATGGAATCTGCATAAACGGATTGCTTTAACTATTGTACAACTTACCGGCACAGGCGGGAACAGAATTATACTTGGGTTTATAATTGCCACCGGTTTTTTAAGTATGTGGCTCAGTAATACAGCTACTACCATGATGATGTTTCCTATTGCATTAAGTGTAATAGCCGTAATAAAACAACATGAGCAAAATGAAAGGCGCATTAAAAATTTTGCCACGTCACTTATGCTTGTAGTTGCCTATGCCAGTAATATTGGTGGAATTGCTACGCCTATAGGCACCCCTCCCAATGTGGCGTTTGTTGGTTATATTGAAAAAAAGTATGGTTATAGTATTGCGTTTAATGACTGGATGCTGGTGTGTGCACCTGTTGCACTTTTATTGCTGCTGAGTTTGTATGTTACATTAACACGCTGGTTATTTCCCAACCGTATCCTGCAAAGCAGTAATACCAAAATATTTATTCAAACAGAATTGAAAAATCTCGGTCCGGTTTCTGTATCTGAAAAAAGGGTTTTAAGTGTATTTCTCTTAACTGCGTTTCTATGGATATTTAAAGACTTGATCAATGAACAACCTTATTTTAAACTGGATGATAATATGACAGCTGTGTTTGGAGCTTTATTACTGTTTGCTATACCGGCAGAAAAAAATGAGGAAGAAAAAACAAGAATGCTGCTGGACTGGAATGACACAACAAAAATGGCATGGGGCATTTTACTTTTATTTGGCGGCGGAATTGCATTGGGCAATGCGCTTGAAAAAGCCGGCGTTATGGCATTAATAGGAAATAGTTTGGCAGGCCTTAGTTCAGGAAATGTTTTGATATTAATATTCACTATCACAGTTGTTTCTATCTTTTTGAGTGAAATTATGAGCAATATTGCACAGGTAATTGTACTGGCTCCTGTGCTTGGAGCACTTGCTGATGCACTGCATCTTGATCCGTTGGTTGTTGGTATTCCTTTAACGCTTGCAGCAAGTGCCGCCTCCATGCTGCCCATGGGTACACCGCCCAATGCCATTGTGTTCAGCAGTGGTTATATAAAAATTAAAGACATGCTCAAAGCAGGGCTTGTGTTAAACATCATCAGTATTATTCTGATTACGGCATTTTGCTGGTGGATTTTACCACTGGTGATGGGGTTGCTACAGGTTAAATCTTAGTTATTAGATTATTTTTCATTCAACGGCTCATAAATGGCAAAACATTGAAACAAACAGTTAATTTACAGTAGATCCCAAAAACTTACTTGTAACTCAAAACCATCATTATGAGAAAAATTATACTCTCATGCTTTGCAGCTATTGCTGCTTTCCAAATTTCTATTGCGCAATCCTGTCCCGGTGTGGGTGCCATCAACTTTCAAAGATGGAACAACATCAGCGGCACATCAGTAAGCAATCTCACATCAAACCCCAACTATCCAAACAATCCATCTCAAACAGGAACTTATACTGTTTTAGAAGCGCCGCAAAACCAAGGCAACAACTTTGGCTTGCGTATGAATGGCTGGATTTGCCCGCCCACCACAGGTAATTACACCTTTTGGATTGCCAGTGATGCTGCTGCAGAACTTTGGTTGAGTACCACAAACAGCGCAGCAAACCGTGTGCGTATAGCATTCAATACTTCATCTACCAGTTACAGACAGTGGACAAGATTTGCTTCGCAAAAATCTGTTGCTATCTCTTTAGCAGCAGGCAATAAATATTATATCGAAGTTTTATTTAAAGAAGGTACAGGCGGTGATCATTGCTCAGTTGGCTGGGCAAAACCAGGTCAAAGTACCACTGCTCCCAGTGAAGTAATCCCAGGCGCACAATTATCTACTAATAATTCAACTGATGTAGTTCCGCCATCTGCTCCCACAGGCTTAGTAGCCAACTACATTACCAATACTACCATGCAGCTCAACTGGACGGCATCAACGGATAATGTAGCTGTTACAGGTTATGATGTATTTCGTAATGGAGTAAAAGTAAATAGTACCAATATTACGGGTACTGTATTTAATAATAATGGTTTGACGCCGGGTACAAATTACACTTTTATAGTAGTTGCAAAAGATGCGTTAAATAATCAAACATCAAGTGCGCCTTTACCGGCCATAACACTTACACCTACTCCGGCAAATGAACCATTTACTATGCGTACCATTATTGGTAATCAACGTATGCCGCATGATTTAGTGTATGGCCCTGATGGAAATATTTGGTACACCGAGCGCTTTGCAGGTACAGTGAGCTTTGTCAATCCAGTTACAGGTGTTAAACAGGTAGTGCTTTCACTAGGTTCACAAATGGTGCGTGTAGGTGGACAGGATGGATTAATGGGTCTTGCTTTACATCCTGAATTTTTAACAGGTAAACCTTTTGTATACATTATGTATACCTATCAATCATTAAGCGCTACAGTAAGACGAATGCGTATTCAACGCTACACCTATAGTGATGTATCGCAAACATTAGGTGCAGGCGTTACCATTCTTGAAAATATCCCCGGCAGTAATGATCACAACTCTGCAAGATTAGCTATTGGACCCGATTTGAAATTATATGTTACCGTTGGCGATATGGGTGCCGGGCAGTTTGATAACATCAGCCGTGTTAACAATGCACAAAACCTTTCTTCGGTTGAAGGAAAAATTTTACGCTTAAATACAGAAGCCATTAGCGGCTCATGGATACCAACTGACAATCCGTATGCGAATGGAATTTATACACTCGGTCATCGTAATCCGCAAGGGCTTGTATGGGGCACTGTAAACAATGTAAATATTTTGTACAGCAGTGAACACGGACCCTTTAGTGATGATGAAGTAAATACCATTGAAGCAGGACGTAACTATGGATGGCCAAATGTGATTGGTTTTTGTGATGGTAACTATGATGGCAGAACAACCGGTGGTTTTACCATTACTAATGAACAAAACAATTGTGCTACGCTCAATGCCAAAGAACCATTACGTTCCTTTTTCCCCAGTACCAATCCACCCACAGGTGGTGATTTCTTAACATGGCCTTCATTAGGACCATCGGGTACTGAGTTTTATGGAAGCAATGCCATCCCCGGCTGGCAAAACTCATTACTCATTACTACACTCAAAGGCGGACGCATTGTGCGTTATCAATTAAGCAATAATGGCCAAAGCATTATCAGTGATACCATTAACTACTTCCGTGGTCAGGGCCGTTTTCGTGATATTGTTGTATCACCTGATGGATTGAAATTATATGTGGCATGCGATAGCAGTGGTTCTACCTCAGGCCCCACTGGTGGCAGCACTACTACACCAGCCAATCCCGGAAGCATTCTGGAATTTACATACACAGGCGGCGGTGGCTTTAGAAGAAGCAATCAGGTAATTACACAGTTTGAGCAGCGAAATACTAACTCAACAACCAATAAAACACTGGATGTATATCCCAACCCTGCCACACAGTTCATCATTGTTTACAACTACAGTGCTGAAACAAACAGAACAGCATTGTTATTTGATGTAAATGGCCGATTGGTAAAACAACAACCATTACTGCAAAATGCGAGTCGTATAGATGTAAGCAGAATGCAGCCCGGCACTTATATCTTACGTGTAATGGATAGCAATAAGAATATCATCCGTACAGAAAAAGTATTGATTGTACGATAAGAGCTTGTTGATGATTTATAAAAAAAGCAGGTACTGTTGGTCCCTGCTTTTTTTGTTAGTTCCCGATATTGCATTGCTTTCAAGCAATGTCTCCTGTAAGAAATATTGTGTTTTAACATCTACTGCTCGCTTATGACGCTATATCCCCATGTAGCTTAAAATTTATTTCAATTGAGCTGCATTGGGAGAATTTGCCTGAAAAAAATCCTGTATTCCCGGATGATGATAAAGTGCAATGCTATCTTAAACGAAGAGGCTTGAAAGATTTATCAAACAAATGTTTTTTGATAGAATAACCATGACACTAATAAATCAGTCAACTACTATTGTTTTATATTAATATACAATAATAAGTAGCGCTCTTAAAACCTCGGACAAGCCAGCTTTTTCTTATTGGGATCAGCATGCTTGGTAATATAGATAAGTGAAACTTCCATACCGCCCCTGCGTTGTGAGGCTGCTGCAAGACGGGATGTGTTTACATCATAAGTTACTCCAAAACGCAGGTTGCCTGTTTCCAAACCAATGTAAGGAATGATGGCATCATTCCAACGTACCCAGGAACCAACGTACAATTCCGTAGCATTGTCATAATCACCATTCACCGTTAAACCAAGTGCACCGCCAAAAATGGTTTCAGATGCGCCTGCCTGCCGCTGGTGCAAGGCACTTGCAAAAACAGTAGCGCCATCGCCCACTGGAAAATAACCACCACCATGTAAAGTAATACGTGGATTCAATAAGTAGGTAGCACCCTGAAAACTCACCTTGGGCCGGTTGATATGATACATGGATGCACCAAAGTAAAAGTTGTTATAATCATTAGTAGCGCCGCTGTACAGGAAACCGGCATTTACATCCATATACCGCAAATTCAAAAACTGGCCATTAGTGTTAAACACCTCGCTTGTTACGCCTGTAAAACCTAATGAAGTCAATTGATCACTAAAATTAAGTTTGCTCAAATCGAGGGTTCTGTTGGCATAGGTTGTACTAAACCCGGCGCCCAGTGAGTGATAACCACTTTCATCCAAGCCTTTATGATAAGCGAGGGAAGCGGAGATATAATTATTCTTCATTACCCCTGCACCATTTACATCATACATTCCCATTACGCCTGCACCAAACCGGTCAAACTCAGAAATACGGTTTTGCAAAATTCCAAAATCAGCAGAAGCAGTACCCGTACGGAATGCAGTGTTGATAGTAGGCCATTGGTTGCGGTAGTTAATGGCAAGCCGGGAGGTGCCGTTGAATTTACCCGTCATTGCAGGGTTTAGCGTGAGCGGCGAGGCAAAAAACTGGGAAAAATTAGGATCCTGTGCCTTTACATAAAGCGAGCATAAAAGTATAATTACGGTGAAAAACTTCTGCATTAGTCAATCTTGTTTTGGTTAGACATTCTTTTGGGGATATTGTGCTGCGTTAGTAACGCAAAAGTTTTCATTTTCTTACATCTGCATCTTTGTTCCGTAAGCTAAATCACCGGCATCACCTAAACCCGGTACAATATAACCCTTAGCCGTAAGTTCATCATCAATATCGCCGCACCAGATTTTTACCTTTGGCTCATTACGATGCACATATTCAATACCCACGGTACAGGCAATGGCGCACACAATATGAATCTCAGCAGGCTGTCCTTCATCTCTCAAATACTGAACCGTTTTCACCAGAGAGCTGCCCGTTGCCAGCATAGGGTCTGCTATTATAATCACCCTGTTTTCCAGGGAGGGGCAGCTCACATAATCCAGACTTATTTCAAAACTCCCATCCCGGTTATGCTTGCGGTAGGCCGAAATAAACGCATTATCCGCTTTATCAAAATAGTTGAGCAATCCCTGATGCATGGGCAGGCCTGCACGTAAAATAGTAGCCAGCACCGGTTGTGATCTGAGCATTTTACAATTGGAAGTACCCAGAGGTGTTGTAATTTCCCGTTCTTCCCACTGCAGTTGCTTACTGATTTCATACGCTGCTATTTCACCAATACGCTCAAGATTACGGCGAAAACGCATCCGGTCGTTCTGCATTTCTACGTCACGCAACTCTGCTACCCAGTTACTCACTAATGAATGCTTCTCACTTAAATTAATCACCATAAAAAGAAATTGATTTGTTGAACCGTACTTTTACAAATCTAATCGGAAAAATGTAAAAACCGGAAAAATGGTGTACAGAGTAGCAGGAATCTTAAATAAAACAGCGGCAACTCTATCAGTTGCTATGATTGAATTTGAAGTAAACGGAAAAAACTGGAGCTATCAGATAGCTGCACAATCAGAATATCCGTTGCCGGATGAATGGAAAGAACAACTCAACCGGGCTGCATCCCTCTCTGCCAAAAACTATTTGCAACTGCATACCGCTTATGGCAAATTTATGAGCGATACAATATTGCAATTTATTGAAACACATCAATTGCATTACAGAGTTCAATTAATCGCCTGCCAGGGTTATGTTGTTTTTAAAGATTTGCCTTTTACCCTTGGTGATGCGGGAGCAGTGGCAGCACTCACAGGCATTAATACCGTGAGTGATTTCTATGTCATAAATGCAGCGCTTGGAGGAGAGGGCAAGCAATTGAAGTTTGACCAGTTACAATTACCCGATGATGCTGATGCAGCAATGATTGCGCATTGTTTTTATGCCGTGCTGCGGTGGAGAGAAGAAAATAATATTTTGGCTGATGCAAGTGGCGCTAAGCGAAATAGTATTGGTGGTGCCGTATGGATTGGGCAGGAATGGTAAGGAACAAAATGAAAAATGGAAAATAGTGCAACGTTTTTGAAATCATGAAAGTCAGTTATAAAAAGTACAGATGAAATATCTACTAATAGTGAGCATGGTTTTTGTAATTGGTTGCAATAAAAACGACGATGTTTGTACCGTTGAATTAAACAAACCGTTTCAACTTGCTTATGGTAAAACCATGTGCATGCACAGCATACCGCTGAAAATTTCATTTGATGCTGTGGAAGAAAATCGTTGTCCGCCGGATGCTATCTGCGTATGGCAGGGTTTTGCAAACATCAAAGCCACTGTAACAATTAATGGTACCAACTATCCCATTGTATTACAAACACTCAAGTATGGTGCTTATGATAATATGGCTTATGTACATGGTTATACCATACAGATGAATGAGCTCACTTACTACCCATCATCCAAAAAAGAGTACAAAGCCCAACTCATTATTACCCGGTAATTATAAACCCAGCACTGCTTTTAACCTGGGATATCCACTTTTGCTCACAGGAACTTTAGCACCTGATTTTAAAATTGCAAGATGATTTTCTTTTTCATAAGGATCAATCCTTGTTATTTCCTGTATGTTGATGATATAAGAACGGTGTGTGCGTATAAACGCTGAGGCATCGAGCATATCTTCAAAATAACTCATCGTATTTTTTTTGAGAAAGCTGCCTTCGGCTGTTATAATTTTTACATAATCATCCGCTGCTTCCAGGTACTGAATATCGTGGAGCGGAATGATTTTAATTTTTGTGCCCGTTTTTACCACTACCCGTTCTGCATGTGCAGGATGACGGTTCGCCTGCTGCATAAGTTTGCTTACATCCGGTACGGGCTGTTGTTGCTTTTGTTCCATCCATTTATGAATGGCTTTATCAAAACGTTCCTGTGAAAAAGGTTTGAGTAGGTAATCCACAGCACTGGCTTCAAACGCCTGCATGGCATATTCATCAAATGCTGTTGTAAAAATAATAGCAGGCGGTTGTTCCAGCAGTTCCAGCATTTCAAACCCTGTAATCTTGGGCATTTGTACATCCAGAAAAATTAAATCCGGGTGATGCTGCTGTATGGCTTTGATGCCTTCAAATCCATTGCCGCATTCTTCTACCAGTTGCAATTGCGTATGCTGTTGCAAACATTCTTTTACCACCATACGTGCCAGTGGCTCATCATCTATAATAATTACTTTGTACATCGTTTGTGTTAGGCAATTGAAACAGCTCGCTGCGGCACTGTAACAGTGGTGACAAATATATTTTCTTTTACTTCTGTTTTCAATAAATCGTTTCGGCCGAACAGTAAATACAACCTGCGCTTGACACTGCTCAAACCAAAGCCTGTTCCTTTTTTAGGCGCAGCAGTTTCTACATCAAAAGGATTCTCTACAGTAATTTCCAAATGATTGTTTTGCACCATTGCATACATCCGGATGGTGATGGCTTCAGTAGTATCATACAGGCCAAACTTAATGGCATTCTCCAGCAAGGGCTGCAGCAGCATGCAAGGTAACTGTGCATGGGCACAGCTATCATCAGTAATCATTTCAGTACTGAGCCTGTTACCAAAACGCACTTGTTCAATATCCAGATACAATTGCAGGGTTCTTAACTCTTCCTGCAGAGGTATCCATTGCTGCTCCTCTTTGCGCAGGTTGCTGCGAAGGAATTCACTCAGTTGCTGTACCATGGTGCGTGCCTGTGCAGGTGATGAACCAATTAAGGCGTTGATGGAATTGAGTGCGTTAAAAAGAAAATGCGGTTGCAGTTGCTCACGGAGTTTGAACAGTTCGGCTTCTTTACTTAGTTGCTGTGCTTCTGTTTTTTGCTGTTCTGTTTCTGTTTTTTCCTGCCAGTTAAAATAAGCATAACCAATCACTGCACTGATGCTGTTGATTAAAAAACCAATGGCAGCACGTAATGGCCATGCCTGCTGCAGCTGCACTTTATACGCTTCATCTTTCAGTAACCAATCGAGTAAAATATTATTGGAGAAAAACCAGGCAATGGTTAACAGCATCACCCACATCAATAAATTAATCAAACCATGATGGCGGGGCAAATAAAACCGGAGTATGGTAAGCAGCAGCATGGCAATAAACAGGAGCAAGGTGTTGCTCACAATACTGTCAGTTAACGCAGTAAACCAACCCACGCCTAAATAATACAAAGCCAGTTGATGCACACTTATCCATACAAACCATCCAATACAAAATGGCAGCATAAACTGTTTGGATCTGAAAGGAGAAATTGACATGGATAATATCTTATTTTAAAAAATAAACAACAAGGTTTAACAGTGAATGGCTCGTATTAACGCTTTCTCTTTTTGTAACTGTGCAACTATATAAGCCTCGCCCCATTCTGTTTCTGTAATTGTAGAAAACAAAGCAGCACCATCTAAATCCTTTGAAAACAAATACACATCCGTTACTGCTATGAATTTCCATTGTACCAATTCAGATACGTTGCATTCAGCACCCCCCTGCAGTTTGGCCATTTGAACAGCTTTCTTTTCATCATCGGCAAAAATCAAACGCAACTGTTCATCAAACTGCGGCCTGTGCTCTCCACTGCCACATACGATTTGAAAAATCATTTTTACCAGATAGGCATTCATACAGATTGGTTATGGCCGGTTATGGATGATGAAAAAAAATATTAAGCACTTTTTATATCAATACCACCAAAGATAACCGTACCCTCAAGGATCAACACTTTATCCATTTGCACGGCAGCAGGCTCACGTCGTTTATCTTCAATGGCTCCCAGTATAGCACCAGCCTCTGCACGTATTTGCCAATGAGCCGGTACAAACAATGTGGTGCCGCCAAAAATATTCACAATCTCAAGCTTCACCTCGCCGGTAAAATCAGCATGCATCAAATTGATTTCGGTGCCGCCAAACACGGTTACCACTTCACCGCCTTTAAAATTTTTAGAGTAGATATTCTTTTTTACAGATCCAAAAATAGCAGCGGCATCTACCACATCTTCTTTGTGTGTGCCTGCAGCACCTGTGGTTTCTGTTGTTGCAGTTGTGTACATGGCTGAATCATTAAAAGTTGATGAATCGTTATTTGTATTGAATGTATCACGGTTCCATTTACGCTTACCTCCTTTGCCAACGATAATGGAAACACCAATGGCCAGAATCAGCAGCGGCCAGAAATAATCGCCAAAATCAAAATCATCAAACTCACGACGCAATAAGAAAAAACTGCCGATAGCCATCACAATCCACCAGCTATTGTTTCTGAACCGCTCTTTTATACCAATAAATAAACCTGCGGCAATCAAAATCATAGGCCATGAAAACAAAAAAGAAGGAAACCAAAAACCAAGGTTACGCAGCAGTAATAAAATACCAGCGCCTATTACGAGGGCACCCAGCAATATGCGATCATTAAATTTTTTGGGGCTGTTGGAAAATTGTTCGTTTGTCATATCCGTTTGTTTTATAACGCAAACATAATATGCGTAACAACAGAAGACAATAAGCCGGAGGTTGGCATGCTGCATGAGTCGGTAAACAGCAGAAAGTCGTCGGTAAAAAATCATCCGATGCATCAGCAGCCGGGTTGATCTGCTGTTGAAAGCGATTCAACTAATAAAACCGATGTAAAAATCCTGTATGATTATTTCAGTCATTGGTACCGATGATGTTGATCATTACAGGAACACAGCGGCTGCTCTATTTTTCGCTTTCCAATATGATGAACAAAAAGGATCTTGCGCCAACTGTACTTCCGCAGCTCGATGAAGTTGACGAGCAACGCTTTGCTACTGAACGGGCAAAGTTTCAGTTGCTGCAGCAGCAATTGCCCAAACAGTTTCAGGAAACCTTTCCTGATAAAATGGCTGAGCGAACTGTAGTGGTTATTCCCAGCCTTACACTGGATCAGGAAATTCTTTCAAAAGTAAAAGGTCATTTCTTTTATGAAGAGCGGTTGCTCTGCCTGCTCATGCTGCTGCGTATGCCCCGCACTTATGTGGTGTATGTAACCAGCGTGCCCATAGATCCAAGTATCATAGATTACTATCTGCATTTATTACCGGGCATTACCGGCTATCATGCACGGCAGCGATTAACATTGCTCAGTTGTTATGATGCATCTTCTAAATCACTCACTGAAAAAGTGTTGGAACGGCCCCGCATCATCAAGCGCATTAAACAGCATATTCATCCGCACCGTCCGGCACATGTTACCTGCTTTAATGTAACAGAATATGAGCGGCAGTTAGCCATCGAATTAGAATTGCCTTTATATGGTTGTGATCCTGATTTGGCTTATCTGGGTACAAAAAGTTTGAGCCGGAAATTATTCCGCTTATGCAATATTCCTTTACCTGATGGTTTTGAGGATGTACGAAACAGGGAAGACGTGATTCAAAAATTGGCGGAGCTCAAATACAACTATCCGCATTTAAAAAAAGCAGTGATAAAAATGAATGACGGCTTTAGTGGTGAGGGCAATGCTGTTTTTCATTATGCTGATGCACCTGTGAATGATCAGCTTCCGTTTTGGATTGACATGAACATGCATTCGCATTTAAGCATTGTAGCAGATAATTTAAGTGAAGCAACATTCTTTGAAAAGTTTACTTGTATGGGTGGCATTGTGGAAGTGTTTCTGGAAGGGGAAGTAAAAACATCACCATCTGTACAATGCCGTATTAATCCGCTGGGGAAAATTGATGTGCTCTCTACACATGATCAGGTGCTTGGCGGTATTGACGGACAGGTTTTTCTGGGAGCGAAATTTCCTGCAAACCATGATTATGCGGCCATCATTGGTGAATATGGTTACATCATTGCTGAAGAGTTAAAACGCCTGGGTGTGCTGGGGCGTTTTGGAATAGACTTTATGAGTATTAAAGAAGGAGATGAATGGCGTCATTATGCCATCGAAATTAATTTACGTAAAGGCGGCACCACGCATCCTTACTTAATGCTGCAGTTTTTAACGGAGGGTGATTATGATGCCGGCAGCGGCAACTATTACATGAAGGATGGACGCAAGCGTTACTACTTTGCTACTGATAATTTATACGATCCCTGTTTTAAAGGTTTGGTACCACATGATTTGATTGATATTGCTATGTGCAACGGTTTACACTTTAGCAATGCTACTGAAGAAGGGGTAATGTTTCATTTAATCACTACCCTCTCCCAATACGGCAAATGCGGCCTCGTAGCTATTGGCAGCACACCCGACCGTGCCAAAGCCTACTATGATAAAGTAATTGAAGTGCTGAAGAGGGAGTGCGGATCGTCATGAACTGTTATAACGTTGATTCAACAAGAAGAACAAACCACACTCTGCTAAAATTTTTTATTACCCATAAAAAAAGCGGCTCACCCCTGAGCCGCTTTTCTATTCTATATCCATTTTTTATTGCACATCAAACCGATCCAGATTCATCACCTTGTTCCATGCTGCTGCAAAATCATGTACAAATTTTTCGTTGGCATCGGCACAGGCATATACTTCGGCAATGGCACGAAGCTCACTGTTGGAGCCAAAGATTAAATCTGCACGTGTGGCGGTCCATTTCAAATCGCCGGTGGCACGGTCGGTACCAAAGAAGCCCTGCTGTACAGGGTCAGCCGCTTTCCACGTAGTGCCAAAATCAAGCAGGTTCACAAAGAAATCATTCGTGAGTTGATCCTGTTTGTTTGTAAACACACCATGCTTGCTTCCGTTGTAATTGGTATGAAGTACACGCATACCGCCTACCAGCACCGTCATTTCAGGAGCAGTAAGTGTGAGCAGTTGTGCTTTATCTACCAGCAACTCTTCCGCACTGGCCGTTGCTTTTTTACCAAGGTAGTTACGGAAGCCATCGGCTACAGGTTCTAACACTGCAAAGGAAGCAGCATCTGTTTGCTCCTGTGATGCATCCGTACGGCCGGGTGTAAATGGAATGCTGATGGGTACACCTGCATTCTTGGCTGCCTGTTCTACTGCAGCACATCCGCCAAGTACAATCACATCAGCCAGCGATACTTTTTTGGAACTGCTGTTGTTGAAATTGGTTTGAATGGCTTCGAGTTGTTTCAACACTGCTGCAAGTTGCGCCGGGTTGTTTACTTCCCAGTCTTTTTGCGGCGCCAGACGAATGCGTGCACCATTGGCACCACCACGCTTGTCACTGCCACGGAAGGTAGCAGCAGCAGCCCATGCGGTACTCACCAGTTGTGAAATGCTTAAGCCGCTTGCAAGAATGGTTGCTTTTAAGGAAGCCACATCTGCCGCATCAATCAACGGATGATTGACTGCGGGCACGGGATCCTGCCAAATCAATTCTTCTGCAGGTACTTCAGGACCGAGATAGCGAACACGTGGTCCCATATCACGATGTGTTAACTTATACCATGCACGTGCAAAGGCATCAGCAAACGCATCAGGATTTTCTAAAAAGCGACGTGAGATTTTTTCATACTCCGGATCAAAACGCAAAGCCAGATCCGTAGTAAGCATAAACGGCTGGTGAAACTTACCTGCTACATGTGCATCAGGCACCAGTCCTTCACCTGCATTGCCTTTGGGTTTCCACTGGTGGGCACCCGCCGGACTTTTTGTTAATTCCCACTCGTATCCAAAGAGATTTTCAAAATAATTGTTGCTCCATTTGGTGGGCGTTACTGTCCACGCTCCTTCCAATCCGCTGGTAATGGTATCTTCTGCATTGCCTTTGCCAAAAGTATTTTTCCATCCCATGCTTTGCTCTTCCATACTTGCACCTGCAGGTTCACGACCCACATATTTTGAAGCATCTGCAGCGCCATGTGTTTTACCAAAGGAGTGACCGCCTGCAATCAATGCCACTGTTTCTTCATCATTCATTGCCATACGGCCAAAGGTTTCCCGGATGTCTTTTGCCGCAGCTACAGGATCAGGATTGCCATTAGGACCTTCAGGGTTTACATAGATCAATCCCATTTGCACAGCACCCAATGGATTTTCCAGTTCACGGTTGCCGGTGTAACGTTTATCGCCCAGCCACTCTGTTTCAGCACCCCAGTACACATCTTCTTCAGGCTCCCATTTATCTACACGGCCGCCGCCAAATCCAAAGGTTTTGAAGCCCATGGTTTCCAGTGCCACATTACCTGCAAGAATCATTAAATCGGCCCACGAAATTTTCTGGCCATACTTCTGTTTGATGGGCCAGAGGAGCAAACGGGCTTTATCCAGATTGGTATTATCGGGCCAGCTGTTGAGCGGAGCAAAACGCTGCATACCACCACCACCGCCGCCACGTCCATCCTGTATGCGGTAGGTACCGGCGCTGTGCCATGTCATACGAATCATAAACGGACCATAGTGTCCATAATCTGCCGGCCACCAATCCTGAGAGTTGGTCATGAGATCAGCCAGATCTTTTTTCAATGCTGCATAGTCGAGTTTCTTGAATTCTTCGGCATAGTTAAAATCTTTGTCCATGGGGTCAGACAAAGAAGAGTTTTGCCTTAGAATATTCAAACGAAGTTGATTGGGCCACCAGTCCTGGTTGCGTGTACCCTTACCTGCTGCCTGCTTTACTGCACCGCCTGAAAACGGGCATTTTGATGTGTTGTTGTCCATATACTTCTGATAAAAGATTGAGTTGTAAAATTAGTGCAAACACATAGTATGCTGCATTGACCATTATCACTTAAATATGATTTTTTGGTTAGGGCAAGAGCAGAGATGTGCCTGACAGTTGATTTACCGAGATGAAAACAAGAAGGAGGGGAAATTGTTGAATAGACAGTAAAATTCTCTTATACCTTAAACAATGAAACTCAAATGTGAACAACTAAATATTATTAATTTAACCAAGCTACTCTCACATATAGATATAAAACAAGAAACCAGCAGATTTCATGTTCTCGGTTCAGTAAATAAAAATCGATACCCATATAAAAACTCTACGTAAAACTACTGCCCTAAAACCAAAAGCTATATTTTTAAAAACGCATTGTTTTTTTAAAATTTCATTTTAAATTTGATTAATTGATCAATTGCTTTAACCGCTAACAACCTCATAGAAAGTAATCAGTTTATTTTCAAAATTTTAAAACACTTTGATCATGAGTCTAACTAAATCAAACAGTGCTAAACACAGCACTCACACCTCCCCGTTTAAGTTTATAGTAAGAGGTGCGAACAGCTTTTTATCTCTTTTGCTTGTTTCTTTCATTCTTTATGGGTGCAAAAAGAATGACTTTGAAAGGAAAGAATTTAAACCTGAAGCTATTTCCAGTAAATCAGACATTCAGAAAATCCTTACGAGTGATTTTTT
>CAYPBV010000054.1:0-21634 GCA_964409025.1 uncultured Chitinophagaceae bacterium
TGATGCGTATAATGAGTTTAAAGAAAAACTTTTTGAACTCTGTCATGGTTGTTGCTACGATGCAGCAGCCTTTCCCAAGCATCTTGCACTCGGTCTGCTGGTAGAAGATGCATCGCTTACACCTTGTGCTTACCGTGATTGTTTTATTGAGTCGCCCATACTTAATCATAAAGGCGACCAGTTAAAAGAGGCATTTATGCTTTACCTGCGTTTGTTTCAGATGATTACAACTTTTGAAGTGAGAACAGATGCCAGAACCCTTATTAAGATAACACCTTCCACAAAAATTGGTGGTGAACTGAGTAACAGGTCCATTCCTTATTACTACAATGCAGAAACACTGCTTGATAACTGGGCGCCGCAAAAAACGTTCAGACGCAGACAGCAAACCAATTTGAGTTATGATGGTGATAAATATTCTTCATTACCGCATGTAAAAGAACCATTAAAGTTTACGGTTGATGATTATGAATTTTTCAGGATAGAAGGGCATATTGGAAAAACGTATGATGCAGCATTTAACCAAATAAACAGGTTACGGCAGCAGTTTGATATTCCGTTTGAAATAACAGCAGTACAGTTACAGAAAGAAAGAAGATTTATTATACCGCCCCGCATCAGAAAAAAGAACTGGTATGATTTATTTCTCGAGCGTGAAAAATTTGCATGGACACACAGGTTGGAACATGTTAAGGATTTTGGAGATAAAGTGGTTTCGCAACTGCCAACAACTGCTGAAATTTCAACACCGGAGTTTAAAAAAATGTATAACACCGTAAAGTTCCAGGACCCTGTACAGGCAAGAACCAACGTTGAAACAAAAAAATCAGAACTGCAAACCAATGTTGCCTTAACAAAAACAATGATTGCATCTTTTATGCCTGCGGCTGATGTGGAAACTCCTGCCCCCGATTTTGTGGCTGCCCACCAGCAAATGACCAACATTGGTTCTTCGCTTTCAAAAAGTGCAAAGCTGTTAACTGAAACATCGCTGCACACGCCGGTATCAACCATTGGTGTTATTGACCATCCGTATGTTATTGACTGGATTGGTTCCATCATCATCAATGCAGAAAACAAATTAAAAGATGGATATGTGTTCAGTAATTTCTTAAAACAAAATCCATCCATGATGCACAATGCAGGTGTATGCAGGGGAGGAACCTTTGTACTGGTTTATGATGTGCAGAACAACCAGCGGATAGTAGTGGGCGATTTTTATTTACCTTATGTAGCCAAAGAAGAATTGGTAGATACAGAAGTTGACCCTGTAAAAGTGCCGCTGAAACCCTATGTGCCCATTGATATCGGTATTGTAAAAGATTTTGTAAAATCGCCTTTCCTTACAGAAGATATTATTGGCATTAAAGATAAGTTTGATGGATTTATTAAAACAGATTTTGATGGTATCAAGGGTAAGGTAGATGGTATAGGCACGATGGTAAACAATGTAACTAAAGATGTACTCAATGTGCGTGAAGGTGTAGCTAAAAATATGGAAACAATGGCCAATAGTTATCAAAAAACATTTGGCAGCATAACTGAATCTTACAATTCTTTCCTGGGTGATGTAGTGAAATTTGGTGATAAGAAAGTAGGTGTAGTGCCGGGAAGTATTGAAGGACTGCTTTCACTCAATGCAAATGAATTTTCGAACGTTCCACCGGAAAGACTGAATGCAGTAAGAGAGAAATTAAAAGAAATTACTACAAGACTCAGACCATGATGAAACATACAACACACAGCGTTGGTAAAGTTTTGTTTCACCTCAGAGGGGCGCAAACAGATAAAGTATTTACCCAACGGCAGCAGGCAGCGGCTTATTTACAGGGAGGTTTTGCAGATTTGCTACAGCAGGTATTTGATGAAACGGTTGGTGCTGATGAACTGCTGTATATACCACAACTGAACATTGAGTTGAAAGAATCATTTACATCAACAGATATACATAAGCTTGATGCTGCAATAAAACAGCAGTTAACAGCTACTTTGCAAAAAGAGTTAAAGGAAAAGAAAAAGTATTTAAAAGATGATTTGTTGGTAGTGAATGATGATGCAGCCCATACTGCCACCATAAATGAATGGCTTGCAGTACATGTGTGGAGTTTTTTTTTACATAACGGGTATTTCCCAAACTATGTCAACACTGCTTTATGGAAAGAACGGCTCAGTTGGTTTGAAAAAGCTAAGAGCGACAATGCTACTGCCCTGCGGTTGTTTTTTCTGGAACAGCTCAGTAATGAAACAAAACTCATTCGTTTTCTCAGCAATGAAAAAAAAGCTGTTCAGGATTTTGTGCTGGAAACAATTCATCCGCAGTTTTGGTTCTTGTTTCAAAAGGTATTTGGATTTATACCGGAAGCGCCTTTTCAGAAAGATGTGCATCCAAAATTTCATTTTCTCCTTAACAGCAATATAATAAGAGATGAGAGTATTTTCATTTCTGAAGTCAACATAACAGAACAGTTTATTGAACAGGAGAAAATAATTCAGCAACCAAATGAAAAGAAAGAGGAAGTTAAAATGCACGCTACTCCTAAAAAGAAAACAGAAAAAGAAACTGCCATCATTATAGCTAATGCAGGGATTGTGCTGTTGCAACCATTTATTCCACAGCTTTTCAGCGTATTAAAAATTACAGATGCAGAACGAAAAATAATTATTGATCAACCAAAAGCTTGCAGGCTGTTATCATTTCTTGCCGGTGATGTTGAAGAAGAGGAGACGTTGTACCCTCTGTATAAAATTTTGTGTGGATTGAGGCCAGATGAATTTATACCCTTACAAACCACCAACTTAACTGAACCGGAACAGGAAGAATGTACCGTATTGCTGCAACAGGTAATTAAACATTGGTCAGCATTAAAAGCAACCTCAACTTCCACACTTCAGCAAACATTTTTTCAACGAACGGGAAAACTCAGCAAAAATGAAAATCAATGGCTGTTGCAGGTGGAACAAAAAACAGAAGATGTGCTGTTACAGTTTCTGCCTTGGTCTTATTCTGTAATCCGTTATCCATGGATGCCCCAACCTTTATTTACTGAATGGATGTAAAACCAAAAACAAAGTATATGAAATATCCTGGCAGAATTATCCAGCAGGGAGAGCATAACAAAACTATTGTTCGTGCTGTTCAAAAACGGTTAACTGAAAATGGCTTAGGTGAGTTTGAGGGCAGCGGTAACTTTGGAACCAAAACAAAAAATGCCGTAAAACTTTTCCAGGCTACGCATCGTGATCAAAACGGAAATCCGCTTGAAGCCGATGGCAAAATTGGTTCACTCACCTGGTATGCTTTATTTCCTGAGGAACTGATACCGGTGGCCGATACTGCCACCAAACAATTGCTTGCAGAAGCATTACTGGTAGCTGCATCACAGGTAGGCGTTATGGAAAATCCTCCCGGCAGTAACAAAGGTCCCGAAGTGGATGAATATCTTGCAAGCACAGGGTTGCCACCCGGTAATTTTTGGTGTGCTGCTTTTATATTCTGGTGTTTTAAAAAAGCGGCAGAAAAATTGGGGCGCAATAACCCATTAGTGGTAACAGCGCATGTAATGACACACTGGAATAAAACTACCGGAAAGAAAATTCTTTTCCATGATGCGGTAAACAATCCTGCTTTGGTAAAGCCCGGTTCTATTTTTATTATGAACACAGGTGGCAGCAGCGGTCATACCGGTATTGTTGAGAAGGTAGAAGGCGGTTTCATTCATACCATTGAAGGAAACAGCAACAATGCTGGCAGCAGAAATGGAATCGGAGTATTTCGTTTGCAACGTAAAATTTCAAAAATTAACAGGGGCTTTATTGAATATAAATAGGGATGCATACCACGGCTGAAAAAACAACTCAACCAGCCAAAGCTGTAAAAGCAACGGCAGATAAAACCTCTTTCTTCAGGAAAGCAGGTGAGGAAAGTTTTTTTGGTACCAAAACACAAACTTCCTTTTTCAATACAGGTGTTCAGGCAAAACTAAATATTAGTCAGCCTGATGATCCAATGGAAAAAGAAGCAGATGCTACTGCTGATAAAGTCATGCGTATGCCGGATGCTGTAGTACAGCCATCAACAGAGAAAAAAGAAGACGAGCTGCAACGTAAAGAAGGAGAGCAGGAAAAAGAAATGGTGCAACCGAAGTTAATAGTGAATGCAAGTGGCAGTTTGGTGATGCGTAGTGAAGAGGCAGAAGAAAAAGAAGAAACCATTCAACCTAAATTTCTTGCAACCGGTGTAATGCGAAAAGAAGGGGAGGAAGAAGAAGAAACCGTTCAGGCATCAGCCGAAAAAGATACAGTTTGCTGCAAACCTTTTGTGCAGCTATCTGGCCGTGGCCCACCGGCATCTTTATCTTCTTCATTCCATTCACAGTTACAAAGCAGCAAAGGACAGGGCGCTCCTTTGAACCATAGTGTATTGCACAATATGCAAAACAAATTTGGTGCTGACTTCAGCAGTGTACGTATTCATAATAATGACTCGTCTGCACAGCTCAGCCGCAGCATCAATGCACAAGCATTTACACATGGGAGGGATATTTATTTCAATCACGGAAAGTACAATCCTTATACTTCTTCCGGCGGACATCTGCTTGCACATGAGCTCACACATACCATTCACCAGGGAGTATCTTCAATACACCGCAAGCCCAATCAAAGTTTTTCATCACCCATCATACAGGCCAAACCCGAAACACAGGATCTAACGGCAGAGCCAAGACCTGAATTAAAACGAGCTGTTCTTCATGCCAAATCTCAGGTAGGAAAAGTAAATGCATCGCAGGCAGGACCTGATGGCAAGCGTGTGGGTGCCGACAGGCTGGTTGAATATTTTAAAACCGCAATGGGAGAAGAAGCCATACTTGAAGGAAATGTTCCTTACAGAACCGGTACAGTTCACATTGATAATTTACTTTACGTTCGGGATGCGATGGGTTTAGACCCCCTTAATCCGGATGGGCCTAAAAAATTGCGTGATGCAATGCCGAGTTGGTGCGGCATCTTTACATTCTGGGCCTTAAACAAAGGTGGTATTCCATTAAAGAAATGGAAACTCGGCCAGGCGGCTGTTGATTTAAAATCTGCTTACCCTTCCGGTTATACACCAAGAGCAGGTGATATTGCATACAAAGGGCCACCTTATCATCACTATGCCATTGTAGAAAGTGCAACAGGTGGTGCTAAAAATGCAACTGTAAATACAGTAGATGGTAATACGGCCGGTGAAGATAATTTGGGCGCACAGGTACAGGAACGTTCACAATCAATGACAGCGTGGAAATTATTCTTTAATCCGTTGTATGGATTGGAAGATCAGTTGCCGCAAAATCCTGCAGCATTAACACCGGAAGAGATCAATCAAATCATGGCTGATGCCGGCGGCTCATCTGCATCTTATGAAAATGCACAACCATCCACTCCTGCAGAAGTAAAACCATACACACCACCTGTTATGGAAGCAACAGCAGCAATACATGTTGTTGAAGAACCTGTTGCTGATGCAACAAAACAAAAAGAAGAAACACCGGAAGAAGTTCCGCTAGAAGTGATAACTACATCACCCAAAACACCGGAAGAAGATCCTGCGTATCAGCAGATCATGCAGCAGGCATCAGCAGTCAAGTTAAAACAAAAAACACACGATACTCCGGAATCAAAAGCAGGAGCTGCACAACTGGCATCTTCTGTTCCTGAACAATTGGATAAAGACAGCCAGGCACAATTCCACCAGGTTGGAAAAATGGAAGGTCAAAAAGAAACTAAAAAGGAATTCAATAAAGAAGTATTTAAAAAACAATTGAATGACCGTATTGAAGGAGCGTTACCCAAAGATGATAACGAAACTGTTGACCGCTATGAACATCCGCACAAAGCTGAAAAAGCAATGAATGAAGCCAAGGGTGGGATGAAAGCAGATGTTAAAGCAGAAAAGGATAATGCAGGTAAGGCAATACAGGATACAGCTGCTGCCACACCAACCGAAGAACATGTGAAGCTGAAAGAAACTGCAGGCATGAATCCTGAAGATGCCGGTAAAAAACCATTTATACCCAAAGCAGAAGCAGCAGCACCGAAACCTAAGACCTATGGTGAAATATCCATGGAAAAAGATGCACAGTCTTTGGATGATCAAATGGCGGAGAGTGATGTAACAGAAGAGCAATTAGCCAATTCCAATGAGCCGACATTTGGAGAAGCACTTGCCAGCAAGCAGGAAGCACAAACACAGGCACGCAATGCACCTGATGAGTACAGAGCACTGGAGCAACCACAAATTGCCAAGGCAGAAGACCAGGCTAAAGCAACGGTAGGAGGAAAACTAACGGAGATGCATGATGGAAGAACAGCCGCTTTTGCCAAAGTGGATGAAGGTAAAAACAACACCAAAACAAAAGATGAAGAAAAGCGGAAAGAAATTGCAGGCAACCTGCAACGCATATATAATGAAACCAAAGAAAAAGTCACCACTATACTTACCAATTTAGAAACCAATGTGATTTCTGAGTTTGATATAGCCGCCAATGCTGCCAACACAGTATTTGAACGGAATGTGCACCGCCGGTTGGATGATCATTATGGAATTACAACAGTAGATGATACGGTTGGAGATTACATGCGAGGAGGTTTGTCGCCTGAAATAGGTAAGATCTTCCGTGAAGAGAAAGCTACGTTCATGAATGCCATGAACACCTCCATCAATTCCATTGCATCCAAAGTGGAAACGGAATTGAATGCAGCCATAACAGCAATTGACGAAGGAAAGAAAGCTATAGATGAATACTGGAACAGCTTAACACCCGAAATGCAGAAGATAGGTGAAGAGGCCAAGAATGAAATTGGCGGCAAGTTTGATGAACTGGAGCAAAGTGTTCATGAGAAACATGATGAACTGGTTGAAAAGCTGGGCGACCGTTATGTGAAGAATGTAGAGAAACTGCAGGAAACATTTGATAAGATCAAGAGTGAAAAGCAAGGCTGGTTGAGCAAAGCAGTAGATGCCATTGCCGGTGTTATTAAAACCATACTTAAGCTGAAAGACATGCTGCTGGAAACACTGGCCAAAGTGATACATGTGGTTGGTAAGATTATTAAAGATCCTATAGGGTTCCTAAGCAATTTGGTTGCAGCTATTAAAATGGGCTTGGAAAACTTCATTAAAAACATTCTGGATCATATTAAGAAAGGATTGATTGCCTGGTTACTGGGTTCTATGCCTCCGGGTATTCAATTCCCTGATAAATGGGATTTAACAGGCATCTTCCATTTTGTAGCACAGATCATTGGATTAACGTGGACCAATATTCGCCAGCGTGCAGTAATGAAGTTGGGCGAACCTGTGGTAGCTGCATTGGAAGAAGTGTTTGAAATATTCCAGATCATCATCAAAGAAGGGCTACCGGGCTTGTGGCGCTACATTAAAGAGAAAGTGGGCGATTTGCAGGTAATGGTGATGGACGCCATACAGAATTTCCTGATTGAAAAAATTATTAAAGCAGGAATTATGTGGGTGGTTGGGTTACTCAATCCTGCCGGCGCATTTATTAAAGCCTGCAAACTCATTTATGACATTGTGATGTTTTTTGTAGAGCGTGGTAAACAGATTATGGATTTGGTAAATGCAGTTATTGATTCTGTTGCATCTATTGTTGAAGGCAATTTGGGTAAAGCAGCCAAGATGGTTGAAGATGCATTGGCCAAACTCATACCTGTAACACTTGGTTTCCTTGCAGCGTTGCTGGGATTGAGTGGTATTACGGAAAAAGTACAGAAGATTATTAAGATGGTACAAACACCTATCAACAAAGCAATCGATTGGGTGCTGGATAAAGCGATTGCCTTTGCAAAGAAGCTGGGCTTGGATAAAGTGGTGAAGAAAGTGAAGGGTGGAGTTGATAAAGTTAAAGAGAAGGCGAAAGAAACAGCTAAAAAAGTAAAAGATAAAGTTGTTTCTACGGTAGCAGGTTGGTTCAAAATTAGAAAAGAGTTTTATACCGATGGTGGCAAAAAACATTCTATGTATTTCAAGAAAGGTTCAGGCCGTAATGATTTGATCATCGAAAGCTCACCAAAAAGAGCAAATGTATTTATTGATGAACAAGAGGCTGAAATATCAAAATCAACCTCATTAAAAGATGCTGAAAAAGCTGTTTTAAAAGGAAAGATTAGCGAAGCTCGTTCTAAGATCGCTGCAATCAATTCACTCATTTATCCGGCTGATAAAAATGCACCGGTGCCGGCAAACCAAGAGCAACAGATAAATCAACTAATGGCTGAATTATCTCAGCTCATTAAGCAAATTGATATTACTAAGAAAGATGAGGTTGTGCCCCCAGCAATATTTGTGCCCGGGTTTAATAATTCAAAATCACATACAGCTGAAGCCAGGTACGTTTATAAAGATGATGGAGGAAAAATGAATCATCAAAAAGGCCAGGCTGCAAATGCATATAAAGGGAATCTTTCCGGTGCTTTGGATATTATCAATTCTATTGGTTTGAGAAGTGTATGGGTTGCTTTTCATGTGATCAATGAGCATCTTGGTGGAAAAGCAACAGATTCTAACCTTGTTCCTACACCAAGGTATATCAATGGGGAATTTAATAGAGAATTTGAAGAGCCATTAAAAGGTCATTATGAACAGCATAAGCCAATTTGGATGATGGCAGTGTCAACCTATAGGTCAGATAAACCGGATTTTCTTGTTAGCTTTAGTGCAACTGGTGGTGCTATGAAAAATGAAAATGGAACATGGGTTGAAGATCCGCAGGCAAAAGTATCTGACTTTGCAAGAAATATAGATCTGCCTGGTATTGATAAGATTCTTATTAATCATTTACCGTCAGATGAAGCTGATTGGTATCTCATTGTAAATCTTACTCCTCTTCAAACACCGGTGTTGAAAATAGCTAAAGAAAAAGGAGGTGGTAAAATAGCGTCTAAAAATGAATTAAAGACATTGATTGATACGCATGCAGGGGCTTATGGTTATAAAGGCTCTTATGTTCAAAACATGAAAGGGCAGATAGATAATGCAACAATTGATTTTTCACCATAGATGAATTTTGAGTATTCCATATCAAAACTTAAAGATGAATTAAGTTCAGATGATAGAATTGAACTTATAAGTTTTCATTGTTTTGAACCGGTAAGCAGTGAATTGTATTCTATCTGCCAAAGTAAAATTCAATTGTTTATCCCGAAAACAATTGCTGATTTTTATTCTGTTTCAAATGGATTGCAGGTTAGATGGCGAAAGAAAAACAAAGCTTACCCGTATAAAAAGGAAATTGCTGAATCAGGCAATCCATTCAAATGGAACTGGCCTGTAGAACATTATTGGCAATTGGATGGATTGATTAATATTCTTTCGCTTGAACAATTCCTTTTTGGTGACTATAAGGATTTTATGTGGTTTGATTTTGAACAGAAATACAATATTATTTTTCTTAACAATCCTATCAATCTTCAGCAATTCAAGAAAAGCTTAAGACCTTTTGATGTATATGATAAATATTACACTGTTGCTGCTTATGCCACCAATAGTGAATTTCAAATACTGTTAGGTGATGACCATAATGCTGATTTTTTGCATTACCCGCCTATATCAATTGAAAAGTATTTTGAAAAGTTATTTCTTACAAAAGGAGAGATAAAGCAAAGACCCGGTTTTTTCAAATAGTTATCTAATATCATAAACCTGCTTCATGAAGTCAAACTCAAGAAAAAGATTTAGTATAAAAAGCAACAGACAGTCTGTAACCTTGCGAACTTCAAGGAAAGGGCAAAGAAAAGAAACTACATCATCTTCATTCTTTTCACCAAGTTCATCTTTTATCCCTTCACTAAGCACTGCCGGTCAACCCCTTCCACCATCCACCCAACATTTTTTCAAAGCAAGAATGGGCTATGATTTTTCACATGTTAAAATTCATACAGGCAAGGAGGCAGAATCATCTGCTGCCGCTATCAATGCTAAAGCTTATACCTCAGGCGAGCATATTGTGTTCAACAGAAATGAATATGATCCTCATTCCTTTGAAGGCCAAAAGTTACTGGCACATGAGTTGACGCATGTTATCCAATCAAAACAACAAAAAGCCCCGAATATACTCAACAGAAGTATTTCTATCCAAAGCCCTTATAATATATCTGAAGATTTTGAACCTTCTGCACAATATAAAAAACAAGAAATGCCTCTTGGGAGGACAGAGCCTTTCCTAAACGGAGTACTCCAGTTGCCCAGTTTAGGAGCCGGGGTATTTGAAAAAGCACTTCAACTTCCCATGTTTTCAAAAAAAGACCTCAATCAGATATCACGACCAGATCTTTCTGATCCTTCATTGAATTGAGTAAAAGCCAGGTTATAAAAAAATCAGTAAAACTTGTACAGCAAGCTTTAATTGCCTGGGGAAAGGGGTTAGATAATGAAGTTGACCTTTTGCCAAAGTATGGTGCAGACGGTATCTTTCTCACAGAAACGCATGATGCTGTTGTTTATTTCCAGGAAATGCACCCGGGTCTTGAAGTTGACGGTATTGTGGGCGACCTTACACTTTCAGAACTGCAGAAAGAAATGGATAACCTTCATGGTATCATCTTTACCTTACAAACAGTGGGTCAAAACAATTTTACAGGATTAATACATATACCACCACCACCTTTGCAATGGAAAAAAATAATGGTCGATGCGGGTGAATTTGACAGTAATAAATCTCTTTCAAAATTAACAAGAGATATGATTGCAATTGAACGTTCAAAAAAATGCAGTAATACAACTAATAAGTTTCTATTGTCATTTTTGGCAAACGGGAACGTACCGGCCTCAATTTTAACTCATGAGAGGGTACATGAAACTGATCAGGTTAAAACCATATATAAGCACGTAAGTCCATGGGACACAAACCTTAATATCGCAAAATTATTTAACTTTAAAACTAAAGCTGCTGATGAGAAAGAGGCGGCTTCAAAATTGTATAAAACATTTGGTATACCGGAACCCAATCAATTGTCAGTAAGCGTTATTGAAGAGTGGAAAAATGATAATCAAAAATTCCATAAATCGCCGGAAGGTGCAGGAGTTAAAATCGGATTTAATGTGCCTGATTGCTCTCACGTTGAAATTATTTACGGATAAAAAATAAATTATTGAAGCTGAAATTTATTTTCTTTCAAAAATCATGCTTTACACCTTACATAAAAACATTGCCCCATCTTCTGCTGTAGAATCAGCCCTTGCTGATTTGCGGAGAATTATTGCCCACCGCATACAGTCGCATTTTAGTGAACAGCACCTTCCATTTAACAACTGGCTCAAACAGGAATTTAATGGCAGTATGATTAAGGCAGATATTGCACAAAATATTCCCCAGCTTTCACACCCGAATGAATGGATCATTCTAATGTTGGCACTCGTGCCGCACATCAGTCCTGATTTTTTTGAAAGCATCATAGCAGAACAAATGCCGGCCGGTGGCGACTTCCCTTTGTTTGGCGGTATTAAAGCAACCAACCAGCGAAGCATGTTACCTACTGGTGAAACGGTGCAATTTATTTTGGCCGGCACAACAGTTGATGAACGCCTGAACGTGCAGCAATTTTTTTCTGAAGAACATTTCTTTTTTCGTGAAAATATCCTGTGGCTGGAGCCTGTGAAAGAAGGCGAGCCGGTAATGAGCGGCCGCATAATTGTGGCGCAGGATGTAGTAGATAAAATTTTACTTGGCCGGGAATCTGTGCCACGGTTTGGTATAGACTTTCCAGCCAAAAAAATTGTTACGCTCATGAACTGGAATGATTTGGTGCTGCCCAACAGAACAGCACAGCAAATTAATGATATTGTGGTATGGCTTAAACATCATCATTTGATTGCTGATGATGAAAACCTCAAACGTAAAGTAAAACCCGGTTACCGTGTTTTGTTTTATGGTCCTTCCGGCACAGGTAAAACATTAACCGCTGCATTAATAGGAAATGAATTTAAAAAAGATGTGTACCGGATTGATTTATCACAGGTGGTATCAAAATATATTGGTGAAACAGAAAAGAATCTCGAGAATGTTTTTCGCCGGGCAGAAAGTAAAGACTGGATTTTATTTTTTGATGAAGCAGATGCATTGTTTGGTAAACGCACAAACGTGCAATCCTCACATGATAAATATGCCAACCAGGAAATTTCTTATTTGCTGCAGCGGGTGGAAGATTATCCCGGTTTAATGATACTCGCTTCCAACTTCAGGCATAACCTGGATGATGCATTTGTAAGAAGGTTTCATGCAGTTATTCATTTTCCATTGCCTAATGCACAGGAGCGCTGCGAACTCTGGCAAAAATCGCTGCAGCATCGTATGCAATTGCACCAATCTGTGGATATACTGCAACTGGCTGATAAGTATGAGCTCACCGGTGCATCCATCATTAACGCTGTTCAGTTTGCAGTGCTGCAATGTTTTGCCCGTAATGATCAACAGCTTCATCAAACCGACCTGTTAGATGGCATTCGTAAAGAGCTGATGAAAGAGGAGAAATCGGCTTAAATACCCGTTTATCAATTAACAACTGTTGAAAAGGTTTTTTAAAGATATTTGCTGCTTAACAGATTAAGCATGCCCAAATTATTGTTTACATTTTTCAGTCTTTGTATCGCCATTTCATCCATTGCCCAACCCAACCGCTGGCAGCAACGTATTAAGTATACCATGGATATAAATATGGATGTACAAACCAATCGGTTTGCCGGTAAGCAAAAAATTGAATACACCAATAACTCGCCTGACACACTGAGCCGCTTGTTTATTCATTTATACTGGAATGCCTTTCAGCCGGGCAGTATGATGGATACACGGAGCCGTGAACTGGGAAAAAAAGTAATTGGTAACAACCGCCAGGACTGGGATGCACGTGTGCGTGACCGTATTTCCAAACTCAACGACAATGAAATCGGTTACCAGCGTGTTACAGCACTCAAAGTAAATGGTGTGTTGCAGCAAACTACCGAACATGAAACCATACTGGAAGTAAAACTTTCCAAACCCATTTTGCCCAAACAAAAAGTACTGCTTGAAACGGAGTTTAATGCACAGGTGCCTATACAGATAAGAAGAAGCGGCAGAGATGCAGCCAACGGAGTGCAATTCTCAATGGCACAGTGGTATCCTAAAGTTTGTGAATATGATTATGAAGGCTGGCATCCCACACCTTATGTAGCCCGTGAGTTTTACGGTGTGTGGGGCGATTTTGATGTTAACATCACCATTGATAAAAAATACATTATCGGCGGTACAGGTTATTTAACCAATGCACAGCAAATAGGGTATGGCTATGAAGCACCCGGTACCAAAGTGGTGCAACCTGCAGGCGACAAACTCACATGGAAATTTACAGCACCCAATGTGCACGACTTTGTATGGGCTGCTGATGCTGAGTTTAAGCATATTGTAAAACAGGTAAAGAACGGTCCCACCATTCATGTGCTGTATAATTATAAGCCCAACGATGCCAGGAATGATGCTGCATGGCAAACTGTAGCAGATGCAGCTGAAATTGTGTATCCGTTTATTAAAGACAACTTTGGCGAATATCCTTACAAGCAATATTCCTTTATACAAGGCGGTGATGGAGGAATGGAATATCCAATGGCAACCTTGTTAAACGGCCCCGGTCTTGGTACAGTTATTCATGAATGGATGCACACTTGGTACCAGATGCTTATGGGTACCAATGAAAGTTTATATGCATGGATGGATGAAGGGTTTACAGAGTTTGCTACTGATAGAGTAGAAGCTTTCTATGCTGAAACAATGGCAAAGAAAAATGGCACTGTGTATAAAGACGATAAGTTGCCTTTGTATCATTCCTCGAACTACGGCGGTTATTTTAATCTGGTAAAAAGCCGGATAGAAGAACCCATGACCACGCATGCTGATCATTTCAATACCAACTTTGCTTATTCTGTTGCATCTTATTCTAAAGGCTGTGTGTTCTTATCACAGCTTGGTTACATTATGGGTGAGCAACCAAGAAACAAAATGTTGCTGGAGTATTACAGACAATGGCGGTTTAAACATCCCAATGTAAACGACTTTATGCGTGTGGCAGAGCAGGTGAGTGGTATGCAACTGGATTGGTACAGAGAGTATTTTGTAAATACCACAAAGACCATTGATTATGCAATTGACAGTTTGTGGGAAGAAGGCGGCAAATCAAAAATCAGTATTAGGCGAATTGGGGATATGCCTATGCCCATTGATTTGGTTATTACGTTTAAAGATGGTTCTCAGCAGTTGCACTATGTACCCATGTACTTAATGTTTGGCAGTAAGCCTGCTGAAGATGCCATGCAGCGTAAAGTATATCCTGCATGGAAATGGACACATCCTGTTTATGTGATTGAATTTGATAAGCGATTGTCTGAACTTTCTGTTGTGGAAATTGATCCCACACAGCGCATGGCTGATGTGGACAGAAAAAATAATAAACTGGAATTGAAGTGGTAATTCATAAATCAATAAAAATCCCCGAATCATTTTACAGGTTCGGTGATTTTTTTATGCCGGAAGTTGAACTGAGTACTTGTTTTAATTTTCTTGCGTTGCAATTTTGCAGGCGCAGGACTCCTGACCTGTGACTGCATCTTACTTATCTCTGTCATTCAGATTGTACAACGGTCATTCAACAGAAATGTAACAATGCTCTTTATTTTTTTGGCTTATTTTGTTGCAAAGATTAGTGACGGTTGGCATGTCTGCCCCAGATGATAAATCACATACTAAAATCTCTTGAATGCAGATAGAGGCTTTCCATTGCTGTGTCTTTTAACACAACATCTTCAATCAACTGTGTACCATTTTTTGAGCTTTGTTATTTGGGAAATGTTGTTGCAAAAGTAAAAAGCACAGACTCCTCATCTGTGCTTTTCTGCATCATCTCTGAGAAGTATTACAATTCAGCAAAATGCTTATGAAAATAAGGGATGGTTTCAATGCCCTTGTAAAAGTTATAGATGTCAAACTTTTCATTGGGGCTGTGCAGGTTATCACTGTCAAGACCAAAACCCATAAACACAATCTTAATACCCAGTTCTTTTTCAAACAAGGCACAAATAGGAATGCTGCCCCCGCCACGTACAGGAATGGCATCTTTACCAAAAGTATCTTTTATAGCTGCTGCTGCGGCTTTATATCCTTTACTGTCAATCGGTGTCATGTAAGGTTCGCCTCCATGATGTTCACTTGCTTTAACTGTAACACCGGCAGGTGCAATAGTTTGAAAATAGCTCAATAATTTTTCTGTGATCTTGTGCGATGATTGATTGGGCACCAATCGTGCAGAAATTTTTGCATAGGCTTTCGAAGGTAATACTGTTTTTGCACCTTCGCCTGTGTAACCACCCCAGATGCCGTTTAACTCCAGTGTAGGACGTATGCCTGTACGTTCATTGGTGCTGTACCCTTTTTCGCCCCACAATTCTTTCACTCCTAAATCTGCAGCATATTCCTCTGCATCAAAAGGTGCAGCAGCCATAAGTGTACGTTCTGCTTCTGTTGCTTCCACCACATCATCATAAAAACCGGGAATGGTAATGTGTTTGTTTTCATCATGACAGCCTGCAATCATTTTTGCCAGAATGGTAATAGGGTTTGCTACTGCGCCACCATACACTCCGCTGTGTAAATCACGGTTGGGGCCTGTTACTTCCACTTCAATATAACTCAGGCCACGCACACCTATATCAATGGAAGGATGCTCCATGCTGAGCATAGCCGTATCACTGATGAGGATCACATCAGCTTTAAGCAGTTCTTTATTTTCTTTTACAAACATTGCAAGATTGGGGCTGCCAATTTCTTCTTCACCTTCAATACAAAATTTGATATTGGTCGTAAGCGTACCTGTTTGCACCATTGTTTCCAATGCCTTAACATGCATGTAAAACTGTCCTTTATCATCGCAACTGCCACGGGCAAATATTTTTCCGTCTTTAATAACGGGGTCAAATGGTCCGCTATGCCATAACTCTAGTGGATCCGGCGGCTGCACATCATAGTGCCCATAAACTAACACAGTAGGTTTGGATGAGTCAATGATTTTTTCAGCATATACAATGGGGTGACCTGCAGTGGGGTAGATAGTGGCTGTATCAACACCTGCTTCAACTAAACGTTGCTTCACGGCTTCGGCACAGGCAATCATATCCTGCTTATGTTCACTGCGTGCACTTACAGATGGTATGCGGAGGAGTTGTAACAACTCTTCTAAGAAACGCTCCTTGTGTTGTTGCTGATAATCGTTCCAGGCTTGCATAATTATAATTTGAAATTTGAGAATTGATTCACCTGTCTGCAGACAAACAGGTATGAACTAATATGGATGCTGCGAATGTAGTGCATAAAATTTTACGGAAGAATGATGGAAAGTTGCATGTAAGAAGGTTCTTAAACAGCAAAAGGAAAGGAAGGAGGGGTAAGGTTAAAGGAATGTGAAAAGAAGTTAATGTGCAAAAAATGTATATCACAAATGGGGTTTCCTCGTTTACTTTCGTGATTCCATTATAATAGCAGCCTCTGCCGGTTCTACTTCCTGCTTGCCCATGTGAAGATGTTACCGACAGGGGCTGCGACTATTATACAGCTTTCCGGAACACAAGATGCACATTGAGTAAACACCACAGAACTGTTGCAGCTAATAAAATAAATTTGATTAGTGCAAAAAACCATACAAGAAAAGCATTTGTTGCTGATACATGCTGTTCAAGTTGCAGCAGCATGAAATAATTTTCAACTACATCACAAAAACCGGCAGTGAGTGCAGCCATACCAAGCGTTCTTGAAATACCAGCTGGAAACTGCTTTTGTTTTGTGCTGATGAAGGTGCAATAACTGTAAAGAAATAATGAATAGAAGATAATGAATACGAAATCAATATAAGTGTTGGTGATGGCGTGCCTGATTAAGTCAGGCGATTCTTTAAGATGCTTCCACACATTTATTATTTTAGAAGCTTGCTTAGTTGTTTTTGCCAATTCCAAACTTACAATACCTGCTTTGCTCACTGGTGTTATGAGCGGAGCACCGTGCCAACGCATCACAGCAATCATAACCATTGTGACGGTAAGTAAAAAAAGCAGTAATCGAATGGGGTTCATTATGAACAGAAAAATTTATAAATGCAAAGCATTCCCTTGCGCCTCTGCGTCTTTGCGTGAAACAGTAGTTCTATAAAGCTTCATATTGTTGCTGTACAAACTCCCAGTTCACTACTTTCCACCATTCAGTAATGTAATCAGCCCGGCGGTTTTGGTATTTGAGATAATAGGCATGTTCCCATACATCCAATCCAAGTAGTGGAGTTCCTTTAATGTCGCTTACATCCATAAGTGGATTATCCTGATTAGATGTAGAACCGATTTTTAATTGCTTGTCTTTATCAGCATAGAGCCATGCCCATCCGCTGCCGAAACGGTTTTTGCCGGCGTCTGCAAATTGTATTTTAAAAGTTTCTGTGCTGCCAAATGTTTTTACCAATGCATCATTAAATTTTTTACTGCTTGGTTCACTGCCGCCCGGTTTCATGCATTTCCAGAAGAGTTCATGATTGTAATGACCACCTGCATTATTGCGCATTTTAGCTGAATATTTGGATATATTCATTAACACATCTTCAATGGGTTTATTCGTATCTGCCTTTTCTGCAACCGCTGCATCTTTTGCATTTTTAGCATAGGCACTTGCATGTTTGCTGTAATGAATTTCCATTGTCATAGCATCAATTACAGGTTCTAAAGCGGTATAGGCATAAGGCAATACAGTTTGTTCAAAACCTGTTACAAGTGGAGCACTGTTGATTACTTTAGCTGCGGTACAGCCGGCAATAAGATCCGTACCTGCCATTGAGGCGAGTGAAATAGCAGCTGTTGTTTTTGCTGATTGTGTTAAAAAACTTTTGCGTGAATACTTGTGTGGCATAACAGATGAATTGAACTATGAAGTTACAATCATTCTGTTTATTACACTTTTTGTTTTTGCCCGAAGAATCGATCCAGTTTAAGTCTGCGGAAAGTTCTGTAATAAAACTCAGCATTAAAGAGTTGTGAATCCTGCATAGCTTTATATGTTAGAAAGGCCCCAATGGCTACCAGCAAAAATGTACTGAGCCACATACCTACGCCAGGTACCAAAACACCCTCTTTTACCATTTTTTCACCTGTGGTATTGGTGATATGAAAAACTATAAAAAACAATACAGAAATAACCAGCGGTAATCCAATGCCCCCTTTACGGATGATAGAACCCAGTGGCGCACCTATCAGAAATAAAACTATACAGGCGAGTGATAAGGAAAATTTGCGATGGCGCTCCAAATCGTGTAAGCGGATTTGTTTTTTCTGCTCTACATAGTCATAGCTTAGCATTTCTACCTGGCTCTTAAATGAATTTGCTTTGCTGGATACGGAAGAGTAAACCATATAGCGGTTCGAATCTGCCACTAATTCTTTTGTTGTTTTAAATGTAAAATTGGTATCCACTTTTTTTCGAAAAGTACTGTCACTGAAGTTAAAAGGAGTAACTGCCGAATAATCTCGCTGAGCACGGTACTTTACTGAATCATTTCTTTTCTGCATCGAATCAACTACTCTGGAAAGCTGCTGCAAACTCAGCATTTTATAGTAATTTTTAAATGTGGAATCTGCAGATTTAGTGAGTTTGAATGAGCTTAGGTCGAAAACTTTTTTATACTCTTTAAAGCCCAAACGGTAGTAATCTGTATTTACAGTACCTGACTGACCTTTTTCCTGATTACGCCATCCGTTTCTTAAATTAAAGTACAGAAAACGCTGATCTGGCGAAACCTGCATAGTGCCTTCTTCTGCTACTATGATATTATCCTGCAGTATATAGCTGTGTTCATAAATTACCACGTTATAAATAATTGAGTCTTTCTGCTTGCTTCCAATCTTAATAGTATATCCATCCAGCTTATTGTAAAACACACCTTCTTTAATGTCAAAGGCCGGTTTTGCTACACGTATATCATAAAGCAGTGTACGCATTTTCAGTTCAGCTACGGGAATCATATAATTGGCAAATAAAAAAGCCACTACAGCAAGCAATCCCGATACAACAAACAAAGGCCGCATAAAGCGTATGAGCGGAATACCTGCACTCTTAATAGCTACGAGTTCAAATGTTTCGCCAAGGTTACCAAAGGTCATGATGGACGATAACAGGATGCCTAATGGTAACGCCAGAGGAATAATTGTAGCACTCACATAAGAAATAAATTTAAGCAGCGTCATTACATCCACACCCTTACCTACAAAGTCATCAATATACAGCCAGAAAAATTGTATCACTAATATGAATACAGCAATAAAGAACGTTGCTAAAAACGGTCCTATAAAAGCTTTTATAATAAGTTTGTCTAATTTTTTAATCACAGTAAATACATCCCATGCAGGATCAGGCAAAAATAAGTCTTTCAGCTTTTGAGTTGGAATTAGTTACAAACCCTCAGTGGATTTTAACAAAGAATGGAGTTATTCAAAAAGTTTACACACTTTTTGGGAGTGTTAGTGAAGCTTATAAATTAACTCCAGGGTTACAAAGTTTACCGCCGGTAATTACAAATCTTTCGCCCAAAATTTCAAAAGGTGAAAATTATAAAGGCTTGCCCTATGTTATGCTGGATTTTCCCAGGTGTTTTGGTAAAGATGATGTATTTGCAATTCGGTCTTTTTTTTGGTGGGGGCATTATTTCAGCATTACTCTTCATTTAAAAGGAAAATACCTGGTACAGTTTTCTCCTTCTTTGTTAAAGGCTATTGATAAACATGGGTTTCATGATTGGTACATAAATGAGTCAAATGAAGAATGGAGTCATGATGTTAAATCTTCTATGGTAAAACTCAAGCCTAATGCTGTTTTAACAGACAGGGTAATCCTGAAGTTGTCAAACAAAATTGATTTAGAACAATGGGATCAGGCGGCTGAGTTTTATAAAGAGCAATTCAATTTGCTCATGAATATGCTGCGGAATTAATTGCCTAAACGGTGAAAGAGTTCTTTGATTTGATATTCCCAAAGTTGGCTTTGGTCTTTAATTTCTTTTTTATCGGCAAAGTCTTTTATAACCAGTATTGTTTGATTGGAAATTTCTGTTTTTTCAATTCTAAATTCAAAGTATTCATCTTTTGACATGTGCAGCCAGCGATAACGCACATACTTATTTTCTTCTTTTTCAAGCAATTCTGCTTTTTCTTCTACGCCGTTCCAGCTGAAAACATAAATACCATCACGCTCATCTACTTTATCTGCAAACCATTCCTGCATTGCAGATGGGTTCAGTAAAAATTCGTAAAGGATTACAGGAGAACATTTTACAGGAAACTCAAGTGTATATAAAACTTTTTTACTCATTTAAGGTGACCCACTTATAGGCGGTGGATATGCAATAATAAAGAATTAATGGACTGAACAAAATTTTTGAGCTTTTATTTTTGTTTAATTATTTGTTGTTCTTTTTTCCACAAAAATGCTTGTAATTACTTGTTATACAGGCGATTCTGCAAAAATTTTTGGTAGGGAGTCCAAGAAAGTCTAAATTAGAATTGGTTTTTAGAGTAACTGCAAAAAATAAACTCATTAATCAGGCGTTTGAAACAAATTAATTTATGTTGACAAATCATTAAACGCCAAAACCTTTTAAAACCATTTGCTTATGAGCATGCGCCAGCTTAAAATTACCAAATCAATCACCAACCGTGAGTCGCAAAGTCTTGAAAAGTATTTGCAGGAAATCGGTAAGGTGGAGCTTATTACCCCTGAAGAAGAGGTAAAACTTGCTGAACGTATCAAGCAAGGCGATCAGCGGGCCCTTGACCGGTTAACCAAGGCCAATCTCCGCTTTGTAGTTTCAGTAGCCAAACAGTATCAAAATCAGGGGCTTTCCTTGCCTGATCTTATCAATGAAGGAAATCTCGGACTCATCAAGGCTGCGCAACGTTTTGATGAAACACGTGGATTTAAATTTATTTCTTATGCTGTTTGGTGGATTCGTCAAAGCATTCTGCAGTCTCTTGCAGAACAATCAAGGATTGTTCGCCTGCCTTTAAATAAAGTGGGGCTCACCAACCGAATAAGCAAAGCATTTTCTCAGTTAGAACAGGAGTTTGAACGTGAACCCTCTGCTGAAGAACTGGCTGAAGCACTTGATCTTGAAATTGAAGATGTTGCTTCTACCCTCAGTATGTCTAACAGGCACGTGAGTATGGACTCTCCATTAGGCGAAGGTGAAGACAATACTTTGATTGATGTTATGCATAACCCCAATGCAGAAAGTACTGACGGTGAATTAGAACACAAACAATCACTGCAAACTGAAATAGACCGTTCCCTTAAAACCTTAACGGAGCGCCAGCAGGAAGTTATTCGTTATTTCTTTGGTATTGGGGTAGATCATCCGCTCAGTCTGGAAGATATTGGCGAACGCTTTAACCTCACCCGTGAGCGTGTACGTCAAATCAAAGACAAAGCCATCAGCAAACTCAAGACAAATACACGTTGTAAACATTTAAAAGGATATCTCGGATAAGAAAAAATTTACTCATTATAAACAAACCCCTGATATAATCATCAGG
>CAYPBV010000055.1:0-7915 GCA_964409025.1 uncultured Chitinophagaceae bacterium
GATCTTACTTTGATTTAAACAGTGTGTATTGGAGCAATGGTTCATAGGTATCCTACATAAACAAAAGATACCCTCCCTTTACTGCAATAAGTTGTGAGGTAAAAGTTGCTGTTCTTCCTTTAAAACGATTGGTAGCTGTTATAGTCCAATCAGCAACAGTATAGGTTCCTTTAAAATCCTGCCCTCCAAACTGTGCAAAACCACCAGCCATATTGGCTGAACGGTACACACTGTTATAAGTTCCATCTTTATTAAAATTAAATTCATCTGTAGTGGAAATGGAGTGCGAAAAGGCGTAACTGCCGTTGTAAGCATTATAATAATCTGTAATACCACCGCCGTTGCTTTTCCATTGACCAACGATATCATTTGCTGTTACTGCAAACTTGTTATAACTCAGCAGCGGATCTATATCATTTGGATGTGGAAATTGTTGCAGGTAACTGTTTTGATCCTGTGTTATAACAAGTACAGGCCGGGCACCTCCCTGGTAAATAATTTTCAAGGCTATATAGCAGGGCTTACCTGTTTGTTTATTTACAGCATTTGCCTGTAAATGATAAATAACCGGGTACTCCATACCACTCCACTTTTGCAGGTTGTTTACATTAAAAAACGGAGTTACATAACAGTTCCAGTAATATTCAACAGGGTTTATGTTATTGGGTTTGGCATCATCCAAAGCCTTATCCGCATAATGAAGCCGTACTTCGGTATTGCCTTTTGTTACCTGCACATAATCATTTAAAGCTTTTGCTATCCATCCATCGCTAAAGTTGGTAACTGCTTTTGTAATACCTGTTTTTGTTAGTGTTGTTGGTACAGGCAATGCATTAACGGGTTGTTTTGTAGAGAATTTATTTGAATCGGGAATAACAGAAGCTGCAAAATTCTCTAAAGCCGGTAAATATTTCTCATGGTTGAATACTGCAACAATTGAATAGGTAACAGAACTATTGGTATATGTTCCTACTGTAATGAGAAAGTTGCTGTTATTATAACTGCCTGCACCACCGCCGTAAATGATGGTCCATGCCCCATCACTGCTTTTTTCCTGATGCTCCGGTTTTTGAATGGAATATGGTTTTACAGCAAAGCTGTTCCAATCTCTTTCAAAATCAGCATCTGCAGTGCCGCTGCTGGCAATGGCAGGCCATAGATAAAGCTGGCAATATGTTTTCCCTTCCTGCTTTTCAAAAAAGAGTTTGTCTTTACTGTCTTTCAACACAAAACCTTTGGGAGCCTTGTAAGAAAAGATATCAAAACTGATTTGTGCTTTTGCAGTACCCGTAAAGAATACCATCAGTAGAAAACAAGGAAAATAGTTCATACGCACCATCATTTGTGCACAAATATGAAACACACGCCAGCCACCTGCAATCCTGAAAAATATGGAATTAAAAAAAGGAACCTACATGATTCCTTTCAAAGTATTAGTAAAAAGTATAATTACAACTTATGTTCTAAATAAACCGGCATCATGGCCCGCCAGGTGTTCCAGTCATGCGGCCATTCTTCGCCCCAGATGTCGAGATTGTAGTTAATGCCCTTGTCGTATAAAATTTTTGCAAAACGTCCGCTGCTGCTTGGGTCTTCATACGCACCACTGCCGGTAACAATATGAATGTGTGGCGACCGACGTATTTGTTCTAAAATTCCATGGTCTGTTAAGTTGGGCATGTAGTGCATGGGACTGTTATAGTACACCTGTTCATCATAATGCCCCTTGGTGTATTCCATTAAATCATACACACCACTCATGGCAATGGCGCCGCTGATTAAATCAGGCCGCTTTAAAAATAAATTCATACTGTGTAATGCACCAAAGGAAGCGCCGCTTACATAGATGGGTGTTTCCCAGCTCGTTTTGTTTTTGATATAAGGCACTACTTCGTTGTAGATGTATTCATTAAACTGGTTATGACGAATGGCTTTATGTTCACCTGCCATATCATTGTTGAGCCAGCTTTCTGTATTGATGCTGTTTACAGAAAACACACGCACTTTGCCCGCATCTATCCATGGTCGAATTGTATCAATGAGCTGAAACCGTTCATACTCCAGATAATCTGCTGCAGCTGTAGGTACCAGTAATAAAGCAAAACCATAATGACCATAGCTTACAATGGGCATGTCTTTACCAAGTGCGGGGCTGTACCAACTGAAAATTTCTCTGTTCATGAGCTGAAATGTTTAATTGAAAAACTGGTGATGAAGTGTGCGACGCAACGAAGTTTTATAACAGTACCACCGCCGGTTACATACTATTACTTCATCCTTAAAAATGAAGTTAAATGAAAAGGATGAAACATCAATAGTTTGCGTTTCATCCTTTCATTCTTTATTTAACAAAGTTGATTTATTTACCACCTTCTGCATCAGCACCACCACTTTCTGCTGCTGCAAGGCCGGCAATATCACGGTCAAAGAAATACAGACCGCTTTTATCACCTCCAATGAGCTTTAATTTATCCATTACGTTACGGGCCAGCGCTTCTTCTTCAATCTGCTCACTAACATACCACTGCAAAAAGTTATGTGTGGTGTAATCTTTTTCTTTGAGGCAGATATCCACCAGCTTATTGATTTCATTGCTCACCAGTATTTCGTGATTCAGCACTTGCTGAAACAACTCTTTAACGCCTTTGTATTTTGCTGCAGGTGCAGAAAGTGCCGGCACCACACCATGACCGCCACGCTCATTCACAAATTTTAACAGTTTGAGCATGTGCATACGTTCTTCATCACTATGATGAAAGAGGAAAGCGGCGATGCCTGCATAACCTTCTACTTCTGCCCAGCTGGCCATGGCGAGGTAAATTTGACTGGATTCTGCCTCCAGCACTACCTGCTGGTTAAGCGCTTTTTCAATTTTTGTATTCAACATAATACTGTATTTAATTCTGCTAAATTACGATTTCGGGAATTTTAAAACCTGTTTATTTAAGTAACACATTCATTACAACAAAAGGCCGTACAATGTTGTTATATTTGCTGTTTAATTTTCAGCTATGATTCAAACAGGTAACCCCGTTATCAGTATTTATACAGAAATGACGCCCAATCCGGAAACGATGAAGTTTGTGGCCAACAAACTGCTCTATCCCGGCAAAAGTATTGATTTTCCTGAAGCTGGCACGGCTGATGCCTCACCGCTGGCACAGCAGCTTTTCACTTTTCCTTTTGTTAAGGCTGTATTTATTGCCAGCAATTTTGTAACACTCACCCGCACGGGTGAGGAAGTGGAGTGGCAGGAAGTAATACCCAGCGTGCGTTTGTTTTTGAAAGAATACCTGGAGGCAGGCAATGAAGTGATTGATGAAACCAAAGTAGTTGAACCACCAAAAGAAGAAATTGTTTTCAGTGGCGATGAAGGTGATGTGGTTAAACGCATTCAGGAAATTCTTGAAAACTATGTAAAGCCTGCCGTAGAAATGGACGGGGGCGCTATACAGTTTAAAAGTTTTAAAGATGGTAAAGTGAATTTGATGTTACAGGGAAGCTGCAGCGGATGTCCTTCTTCAATGGTAACACTTAAAGCCGGTATTGAAGGCATGATGAAGCGTATGATACCTGAAGTGGAAGAAGTGGTAGCAGAGGCGGAGTAAATGACGTCTTCATTCCCAATAATGGAGGAAAGGCAAAACTGTGATTGATTTTAAGAACATTTCATGTCAAGCGGAGCGTAAGCTTCGCTTTTTTATTTTGTATAAACTGTTTAGCGATAAGAACGTGGTTTTTATTATTAATAGATGACATCAAAATTTTTGCATCATTTTTTCCATCTCTTGTTTTATTTCTTCATTGCATAAATTGCTGATACTTCCTTCATGCGTGTGCTGCAATTGCTTAAAGTCATACGTAAATTCATTGTTATTAATAGCATTGCCCACCTGCTGATAGGCCTCACGAAATGGAACACCTTTGTTCACCAGATCGTTTACAGCTTCTACACTAAACAGGTACTTGTATTTTTCATCGGCCAGAATATTTTCTTTGCTGCTGATGTTTTGCAACATCAGCTGCATCAGTTGCAAACAGGCTTTGATTTCTTCAATGGCAGGAAACAGGATTTCTTTGGTGAGCTGTAAATCTCTGTGGTAGCCGCTGGGCAGATTACTCAGCAACAATGTGAGTTCATTGGGAATAGATTGTATGCGGTTACATTTGGCTCTGATTAATTCAAACACATCGGGATTTTTTTTGTGCGGCATGATGCTGCTGCCTGTTGTTAATGAATCAGGAAAAGAAATGAAGCCAAAGTTTTGATTCATATACAAACAGCAATCCATACTGAGCCTGCTGAGTGTAGCTGCAATGCTGCTGATGCCGATAGCCGTTGCTTTCTCTGCTTTGCCTCTTGTCATTTGCGCATATACACTATTGTAGTTGAGCGTTGAAAATTGTAAAAGCTCCGTTGTTCGTTTTCTGTTGAGCGGAAATGATGAACCATAACCGGCACCGCTGCCCAATGGATTTTTGTTGACGATATGAGAAGCGGCTGCCAGAAGTTCTAGATCATCTACCAAACTTTCTGCATAAGCGCCCAACCAAAGACCTGCAGAGGAAGGCATGGCAATTTGCAGATGTGTATAGCCAGGAATGAGATTGTATTTGTGTTCTTCACTTTTGCTGATGAGTAAATCAAACAGGTTTTTTACTTCTGCTTTGATGTTGCTGATTTCTGCACGGAGGTAGAGTTTGATATCAACAGCCACTTGGTCATTCCGGCTGCGGCCGCTGTGGATTTTTTTTCCTGCATCGCCAATTCGTTCTGTAAGGAGTTGTTCCACCTGAGAATGTACATCTTCTACTCCTTCGTCAATAATAAACGAACCGCTCTCAATGGTTTTTAAAATTTCATGCAACTCCTTTACAGCAAGCTCCGCTTCTTCTTTGGTCATCAATCCCACTTCGCCCAGCATGGTTACATGGGCAATGGAGCCTTGTACATCATATTTTGCTAAAAGCAAATCAAATTCTTTATCCCGACCAACAGTAAATTGTTCAACTAACTGTGATGTGGATGTGTTTTCTTTTTGCCAGAGTTTCATACTTTAAGGTTTAAGGTATACGGTGAAGGGAGAAGGGTCTTCCTTAAACCCTATGCCTTACACCTTTTACCTGCTGTTACAATATCTTCTTTAATAATTCAATGTATAACTCAATACCTTCCCTGATTTCATTGGTAAAAATAAATTCATCAGCTGTGTGGCTTCTTGCACTGTCGCCCGGACCTATTTTTAATGCCGGAAAAGGCATCAATGCTTTATCGCTTGTAGTAGGCGACCCATAAAAAGTTCTTCCCAATTCAACTCCTGCTTTTACCAAAGGATGATTCAATTCGATATTTGTTGATTTCAATCTTGTGCTGCGTGGTGTAACATTGCTTTGCACATTGGCTTTGATAATTTGTAATAATTCATCAAAGCTGTACAATTCATTTACACGCACATCAACAATAAATTTACACTGTGCAGGAATAACATTGTGCTGTTTGTTTTCCGTTTCAATAGAAGTAACCGTAAACTTACACGCTCCTAGTAAGTCGCTGCTTTTTTGAAACTGATAGTTTTGAAACCATTCAATGTCTTTGATGGCTTTGTATAGTGCATTGTCTCCTTCGTTTCTTGCTGCATGACCGGCTTTGCCATGAGCTATGCAATCCAGCACTATCAACCCACGTTCGGCCACTGCCATTTGCATTTGCGTGGGTTCGCCAACTATAGCGAAATCAATTTTTGGTAAATGAGGCAATGTCAATTCAATACCACCGGTACCGCTGATTTCTTCTTCAGCCGTTGCAGCAATTACAAGATTATAGTTTAAATTTTGTTGCGTATAAAAATGTAAAAATGTTGCGATGAGTGCAACCAAACTTCCTCCGGCGTCATTGCTTCCCAAACCAAACAGTTTTCCCTCTTTTTCAATTGCTTCAAACGGGTTGAGTGTATATCCTTTATTGGGCTTTACCGTATCATGATGCGAGTTGAGCAGAATGGTGGGCTTGCTTTCATCAAAATGTTGATTCAATGCAAAGATGTTGTTACCTACTCTGCTGGCAGCAATTCCTTTGTATGCAAAAAACTTTCCAATGATGGCGGCGGTTTCGCTTTCTTCTTTACTGAAGGATGGTGTGCTGATGAGTTGTTTTAATAACTCAACTGCTTCTTTGTATAATATATTTGTGTTTTCACTCATGGATGATAGCTGTTCCTTTTGTTCCTTCGATTAAGTGTTGTAATTCTTCTGCTTTGCCAATGATAACTTTTTGCACACCGCTGTTGATGGCTGCAAATGCGTTATCCAATTTGGGTAACATTCCTGCGAAAATTTTCTCTTCTGCTTTTAATTGTTTATAAGATGAAGGATTGATATTACTGATGACAGATGCTTCATCATTCACATCCAGCAGTACACCGCTTTTTTCAAATGAATAAATTAAATCTACATTGTAAAGCCCACTCATTGCTTTTGCCACTTCCTGTGCAATAGTATCGGCATTGGTGTTAAGAAGTTGGCCTTTACCATCGTGTATGATGGGTGCCAAGACAATGGCATCATTTATTTGCAAAAGCGTATGTAACAATTCAGCGTTTACTTCGTCAATATCACCTACAAAACCGTAATCAACAGCCCCCTCCAAACCTCCCCCCGAGGGGGAGGCTTTGCCCTCCAACCTTTTGTGAGCCTTTATTGTATTTCCATCAGCACCGCTTAAACCGATTGCATTACAATTAAAAGATTGCAGCCGGGCAACAATATTCTTATTGATGAATCCAGCATACACCATTGTTACAATCTTGAGTGTTTCGGCATCGGTAATTCTTCGCCCGTCAACCATTTGTTGTTGTATGCCCATTGCTTCTGCCACTCTTGTCGCCAGTTTACCACCGCCATGTACTAAAATTTTTTTACCCTGAATTGCTGCAAATGATTGTAAGAATGACGAAAGTTTTGTTTCATCATCTATAATATTCCCTCCAATCTTAACAACGATTAATTTATCCATTTGCTTTCAGTATTTCACTTAAAACAGCCTGCGCTGCCCAAACTCTGTTGCTTGCCTGTTGTGTTACAATACTATGTTGACTATCCAGCACTTCGTCACTCAATTCAATATTCCTCCGTACAGGTAAACAATGCATGATGCGTGCATTGTTTGTATTCTTTAATTTTTCTTCGGTGAGCATCCAATCGGGGTCGTTGCAATAAATTTTTCCATAATCCGAATATGTGCTCCAGTTTTTTACGTACACAAAATCAGCATCCTTTAATGCTTCTTCCTGATTGTGGGTGATGGTGGCGCCTTTTGTAAATTGTTCATCCAGCTCATAGTCTTGCGGATGTGTAATTACAAAATCAGCTTTATCCCATGCATTGATCCATTGCGAAAAACTATTGGCTACACATTGGGGAAGAGGTTTAATGTGCGGAGCCCAGGTTAATACGATTTTAGATTGACGATTGGCGATTTCAGATTTTTGCTGCGCTTCTGTAATCGTTAAAATATCAGTGAGAGATTGTAATGGATGCAGCGTTGCGCTTTCCAAACTCACAACGGACACACCCGCATATTTAATGAATTGTTTTATGAACAGTTCGCTGTAATCATCTTCTTTTATTTTTAAACCGGGAAATGTACGTATTGCTAATATATCAAAGTAGTTACCCAGAATAGGCGCTGCATCTTTTACATGTTCAACAGATGTACCGCTCATGATAGCTTCTTCTTCAAACTCCCATGTCCATCCTTCGCTACCTACGTTGAATACTATTGGCTGCATGCCGAGGTTCTCTGCTGCAATCTGGGTACTGAGACGTGTACGCAAGCTGGGGTTTAAAAAAATCAAGCCCATGCGTTTGCCCGTGCCCAATGTTTTATCAGCAAAAGGATTCGCCTTGTACATGAGTG
>CAYPBV010000055.1:7925-21396 GCA_964409025.1 uncultured Chitinophagaceae bacterium
TGAGTGCTTTCTGCACCAATGCATCGATATTGTTTACATCATGAACAGAGATGAATTGTTTCATGTCAGATAATTATCCGGTTATATTTTCAATTTCTTCTTTCAAACAATCAATAAACATTTCCGCATCTTTTTTCTTTAATGCAAGGCTTGGCAACAAACGTATTACGTTCGGCTTTGCTTCGCCTGTGAATATTTTTTGGTTGGTGAGCAGGCCTTTCTTTAAGTCTTTCAGTTGTTCAGGTACATCAAACCCGATCATCAATCCCCGGCCACGGACATTTTTGATTCCATCCACCTGCTCCAGTTCTTCTTTTAAATATTTTCCCATCATTACAGCATTACCCATCAGTTTCTCTTCCTCCATCACTTCCAAAACAGCTAACGCAGCCGCACAGGCTAAATGATTGCCGCCAAAGGTGGTGCCCAGTTGAAAATGTTTGGGTTTGATATGTGGTGCAATAATAATTCCGCCAATAGGGAAACCATTACCCATTCCTTTGGCCATGGAATAGATATCTGCATTCACGTCTGCATAATCATGACTGAAGAACTTGCCACTTCTTCCATAGCCACATTGCACACTGTCAGCAATGTAAACCGCACCATGTTGATCACACAAACTACGGATGAGTTTGAGAAAAGAATTTTCTGCCACATTAATACCACCCACGCCTTGAATGCCTTCAATGATTACAGATGAAATTTCAGCTCCATAACTATTAAATGCATCCTGAAGCGCATCTGCATCATTGAACGGAAGAAAAACTACATTCTCTGTTTCATTCACAGGTGCTATGTAATTTTTATTATCAGTTGTGCTTACAGCCAGCGATGTTCTTCCATGAAAGGCTTTTGTGAATGCAATTATTTTTTTTCTGTTGTTGTGAAAGCTGGCCAGCTTCAATGCATTTTCATTGGCTTCGGCTCCACTGTTGCAAAGAAATAATTGATATTCTTCTTTGCCGCTGATTCTTCCCAGCTTTTCTGCTAATTGCTGTTGAATGGGAATTTTGATAGAGTTGGAATAAAAAGCAATCCGGTGCAGTTGTTCTTCAATCCGTTTTACCCAATGCGGATGTGTGTGACCAATGCTGATGACTGCATGACCACCGTACATATCTAAATACTGTTCGCCCCTGTCATCCCACACATAGGAGCCTTTGGCTTTTGCTATTGTAATTTCGTTTATTGGATAAACATCAAATAGGTTCATGTTGTAGTTTTTGCCACAGAAAACACAGAAGTACTGTTTTTGTGTTCTACAGCGATTAAAAATAGTTTGCTTTCAAATTAAGTCCTGTCGTTTCCTCAAACCCAAACATCAAATTCATATTCTGTACGGCCTGCCCACAGGCGCCTTTCAATAAATTATCGGCTACTGAATGAATAACCAATTGCTTTCCCACTTTTTCCAATTGTATCACACACTTGTTGGTGTTCACCACCTGTTTTAAAAACACAGGCTCTTTGGTGATATGTGTAAACGGATGCTCTTTGTAAAAATCTTGATACAAAGCGTTCAGCTCTTCTAAACTCTTATCACATTGTAACTGAGAGCTGATGAAGATGCCTCTGGTGAAATCGCCTCTCCATGGAACAAAGTTTAAGGGTTCGATAGTTGAATGGTTGAAAGGTTTTATTTGATTGAGGCTTTCCATAATTTCAGGAACATGCTGGTGTGATAAGGTTTTATAAGCCTGAATGTTATTGGCCCGCCAACTAAAATGTGAAGTGGCTGCTAAACTTTGCCCGGCTCCTGTGCTTCCCGTAATACCTGTTGTATACACTTCTTTGAGCAATCCTGCTTTTGCAAGTGGTAACAATCCCAGTTGAATGGTGGTAGCAAAACAACCCGGATTAGCTATGTTAGTTGCTGATTGAATCTGTTCTCTGTTCAACTCAGGCAAACCGTAAACAAACTTTCTGTTTTCAAACGATGCGTTTTGTTGCAACCGAAAATCATTGGCCAGATCAATCACTTTTATGTTTGCATCAATCTTGTTTTCTGTTAAAAACTTTTTTGATTCTCCATGACCCAAACACAAAAACAAAACGGCCCCGTCCCAACCTTCCCCCGTGGGGAAGGAGTCAAGCAGGCTTTCAAAATGCAATTCATCTGTAAACTTTAATTCTGATTCACCTATTAAATCCTGATGCACCGTTGAAACCAGTTTGCCTGCATTACTTCTGCTATGAATGAATTTGATCTCAGCAAAAGGATGATTGATGAGCAAACGGATTAACTCACCACCGGTATACCCGGCTCCGCCAATGATGCCCACCTGTATTTTTTTTGTACTCATCACTTATTATTTTCTTCCTGAACGGAATTCCAGATTCTTGTTTGATTGCCGAAGATGGTGCTGAAGCCTCTCACATCTTCTCCTGTATAACCACTGTTCATTTCACCATACTTACCAAACTTACTGCTCATTAAATCAAATTTACTTTCAATGCCTTCAATCATAAAACGGTACGGCATCAGTTGAACAAACACAGTACCCGTTACGTTCTGCTGACTGTTTTCAAAATACGCTTCAATATCACGCATCACCGGGTCGAGGATTTGACCTTCATGCAACCAGTTGCCATAGAATTGTGCTAATGTATCTTTCCATTGTAATTGCCATTTTGTGAGTACATGTTTTTCCAGTGCATGATGTGCTTTTAAAATAATCATGGGTGCCGCTGCTTCAAAACCCACACGGCCTTTAATACCGATGATGGTATCACCCACATGAATATCTCTGCCAATAGCAAAGGGGCCGGCTATTTCCTGTAAATGTTGAATAGCTTCGCTGGGATGCGAAAAGGATTTTTCGTTTATTGAATACAACTCTCCCTTAAAGAAACCCAATTTTACATTTTCACTTTTTGATTTTTCATTTAACTGTGTTGGCCAGGCTTCTTCCGGCAACATACCTTTACTATTGAGTGTTTCTTTTCCCCCCACACTGGTGCCCCACAATCCTTTGTTAATGCTGTATGCTGCTTTTTCAAAGTTCATCTCTACACCTTTGCTTTTTAGATAAGCAATTTCTTCTTCACGGCTCAGCTTCATATCACGGATGGGTGTAATGATTTCAATGCCGGGCATCATAATATGAAAAATCATATCAAAGCGTACTTGATCATTGCCTGCTCCGGTGCTGCCATGTGCTACAGCAGAAGCATTGAGTTTTTTAGCATGTTCAGCAATGTGCAATGCCTGCACCAAACGTTCCGCACTCACACTGAGAGGATAGGTATTATTTTTTAAGCAATTGCCAAACACTAAATATTTAATAATACGATCGTAATAACCTTTTACTGCATCAACCGTTGTATGTGTTTTTACACCCAGCTTGTACGCATGTGCTTCAATGCGTTTGAGTTCGGCTTCATCAAAGCCGCCGGTGTTTACAATAATGCTGTGCACTTCGTATCCTTTATCATTGCTCAGATATTTGGCGCAAAAGGTAGTATCTAAACCCCCGCTGAAACCAAGTACAATGCGACCTCCCCCAGCCCCTCCAAAGGAGGGGTTTGAGCCTCCGCTGTTGGGAGAATGATTACTATTTATAAGGTTGAAACTGTTCATTATTATTTTGAGTTAAGAAAATGATGAATAGAATTACTAAACGTACAGGAGTCGATACGCAACAGAAGTAAAATAGCAGCACAACTGCCGGTCACAAAATCAGAAATGAAAAAAATGATGCAGCAGTTTTTTTGTTTTGTTTTCACCGCCACCATTTTCTTCTTTGTCTTTTCGTCGCAGCGCTTTTATGAATTTCCATTCCTTAAAACGCAATAGCCGCTCCAGTCCGCTTTTATTTTCTTCAAAAAACTGTTTGGTTTCTTCAGGCTCATAATGATCAGCAGGATCATAGAGCATAGCCGTGCACATACAATTCTTACGCTCCTTGCTCATGAGGATGTCATAGTTCACACAGCTTTTACAACCTGCCCAAAATTCTTCATCCTGTGTGAGTTCACTGTAAGTAACGGGTTCATATCCGAGGTCTGAATTAATTTTCATAACAGCCAGACCTGTTGTTAAACCAAAAATTTTTGCTTCGGGAAACAATTGACGACTGAGTTCAAATATTTTCTTCTTGATATTTTTTGCCACACCGCTCTTGCGATATGCAGGAGAAACAATCAATCCACTGTTGGCCACAAAAGCACCATGGCTCCATGTTTCAATATAACAAAAGCCAATCCAGGTACCATTGTTTAAATGTGCAATCACGGCTTTGCCTTCATGCATTTTTTCAGCAATGTATTGCGGGCTGCGTTTAGCAATGCCTGTGCCTCTGGCTTTGGCACTCTCTTCCATTTCAGTGGTGATCGTTTCAGCGTAGTGAATGTCGCCACTATGGGCTACACGTATAATAATTTCCTCGTTGTTCATGATTGTTCAAATGCTTATTGAAAAGCGGATAACCAATCCAAAAGAAATCGTTCGGGGGAAAACGTTCACTGACAGGGGCCATGGTGAAGGGCTCGTCCTGTCAGAATCCACGTCGGGGCTGTGGCGAAAAAACAAAAGCAAAAGAAGTGTAGTATGTGTTTGCCAACGTTTTATCTTTTATTGAGGCGTAAAAATAAACAAGAATTTGATTATTGATGTATTTTTTTTGTGAAGGTTTAAGAACGGGTGTAAGTATTTAAGCGGTCACTTTAATTGATTTTAATCAGCTTTCATCAATCGTTATTTCTGGTTGTGTTCTTATCCGGCACCGTACAGCTATCACAGTTTAATTGCCAGAAGCCTGATAAACTCAGATAAAAACAATCGATTAACAAAGCAGATGAATGAAGAGTAATATCTTTACAAGTACAATTTATTTTACTAATAATCTTGCCATGCAATTTTTAATCAAAGTACTCATTACCGCAGTTAATGCTTTTTTACTGGCCTATGTGTTGCCTGGTGTTGAAATCAAAGATTTTTTTACAGCTATTATTGTAGCGCTTGTTTTATCTGTTTTGGATGCCATAGTAAAACCCATACTTATCTTATTTACGCTGCCTGCTACCATATTTACACTGGGTCTTTTTCTCTTTGTGATTAATGCCTGTATTATATTACTGGATGCTTATTTTGTAGGAGGTTTTAAAGTGGATGGATTTTGGTATGCCTTATTATTCAGTATTTGCCTATCGCTCATCAATTCATTTGTACACAAACAGGTGCTGAAAAACAAACAGCAGCAATCAAACTGATGCCATGCAATTCAATCGTAAACATTTAAGTAACGAAGAGCTTCTGCATATTTACCGCAGCATATTATGGCCACGCATGATTGAAGAAAAAATGCTGGTATTGCTGCGGCAGGGAAAAATCTCCAAATGGTTCAGCGGTATTGGCCAGGAAGCCATAGCAGTAGGTACAACATTGGCACTGCAAAATGATGAATGGATTTTTCCGCTACACAGAAATCTGGGTGTGTTTACTGCACGCAAAATGCCTTTGCACAAATTGTTTATGCATTGGCAGGGTAATAAAGAAGGATACAGCAAAGGACGGGAACGCAGTTTTCATTTCGGCAGCAAAGAACATCATATCTGCGGTATGATCTCTCATCTTGGTCCGCAGTTAGCATTAGCAGATGGAGTGGCGCTGGCCCACAAACTCAGAAAAGAAAATAAAATTGCCCTTGCATTTACAGGTGAAGGCGGTACCAGCGAAGGTGATTTTCATGAAGCATTAAATGTGGCCGCTGTGTGGGATTTGCCCGTCATCTTTATTATTGAAAACAATGGGTATGGTTTGAGTACGCCTACGAATGAGCAATACCGTTGCGATAGTTTGATAGAGCGAGCCAAAGGATATGGTATGGATGGAATAAAAATTGATGGTAATAATATTCTTACTGTATATGATACCATCAAAGGTGTGCGTGATTATTGCATCGAAAACCAAAAACCCTATTTAATTGAGTGCATGACCTTTCGTATGCGTGGTCATGAAGAAGCCAGCGGTACCAAATATGTTCCTTCTTATTTGTTTGACATCTGGAAAGAAAAAGATCCCATCAAAAACTTTGAAGATTTTCTGTTGGCTGAAAATATTCTAACTGCTTCATCTGTTGAAATCATCCGTAATGAATTCAAACAAACGATAGAAGATGAATTGCAAATTGGCTTCAATGCAAAACCAATGGTGGTGGATACGGAAGAAGAACTAGAGGATGTGTTTAGCCCACCCATAACCTCCCCAACGGAGGGCTTAGCCAATACACAGCCCTTGCTACTTAATAACTCATCAGTTTCATCAATCATGTTGAAAAGCGTGGATAGTGCGGTTGCAGCTTCCCCCTCGGGGGGACGGGAAGGAGCCCGTTTTATTGATGGTATCAGTGAAGGATTGAAGCAAAGCATGCAACAACATCCCAACCTCATTATTATGGGTCAGGATATTGCAGAGTATGGTGGTGCGTTTAAAATAACGGAAGGCTTTGTGCAGGAGTTTGGCAAAGAACGCATCCGTAATACACCTATTTGCGAGAGTGCGATTGTGGGTGCTGCATTAGGTTTGAGTCTCGAAGGATATAAAGCAGTGATGGAAATGCAGTTTGCTGATTTTGTTACAGTAGGATTTAACCAGATTGTCAATAATCTTGCAAAAATGCATTACCGCTGGGGTCAATATGCGGATGTAGTAGTTCGCATGCCCACGGGTGCTGGTGTAGGTGCAGGACCGTTTCATTCACAAAGTAATGAGGCATGGTTTACCAAAGTACCGGGATTAAAAATTGTTTATCCAAGCACACCTATGGATGCAAAAGGTTTGTTGATTGCTGCTATCAATGATCCCAACCCGGTGATGTACTTTGAACATAAAGCATTGTATCGTTCTGTAACAGGTAATGTTCCTGAAGAATATTATGAAATTGAAATTGGCAAAGCAAGGCATGTAAGAAGCGGAGATGAAATTTCCATCATCACCTATGGTGCCGGTGTGCACTGGGCTGAGGATTATGCAGCCGAGCATCCGGAGATTTCTATTGACATTCTTGATTTACGTTCATTGGCGCCATTAGATTATGCAGCCATACGTACTGCTGTACAACGTACAGGAAGGGTTTTGATTTTGCATGAAGACACATTGATTGGCGGCATAGGTGGTGAAATTGCTGCCTGGATTGCTGAGCATTGTTTTGCAATGCTGGATGCACCGGTGATGCGTTGTGCAAGCCTAGACACACCTATTCCATTTAATATAGAGCTGGAGCAAAACTTTTTGGCGAAAGCGAGATTGGGAGAAACTATTGAGAAGTTGTTGAGCTATTAATATGAAACAGTTTTTTCAGATAGCTTCATTTTGTTTATTATTCTCTTGCAATACACCTTAAAAGAAAACACAACATGTACCTGTTGCTAAAGCAAAGTCAATTATCCTGTTTCAACCTTTGGCATTCACTGATACATCCACGCTTCAACTTATCAAAGAAGCTGTTGAAAAATTTTATAGTGTAACCGTTTACATTCAACCGAATATTTTTATTCCCGACGACCTCTTTTACAAACCACGACAACGCAATCGTGCAGACCGTATCATTCACTGGTTACGCATGAACATGCCTGACTCTGCAAGAACTATCGTAGGTATAACCAATAAAAATGTTTCTGCTACTAAAGGCGAAGTGTATGATTATGGTGTAATGGGCTTGGGATACAGACCCGGGCATGCCTGCGTGGTTTCAACTTTTCGCCCGGCAAAAACTTCAAAGAATAAACAGCATTTACAACAGCGATTGCTTAAGTTAGTGCTGCATGAAATGGGTCATAACTTTGGATTACCACACTGTAGCAATGAAGAATGCTTTATGGTAGATGCTGAAGGAAAAATGAAACTGGACAGAGAGCGCTACCTCTGCACAAAATGTAAAAATCAACTCAAGTTCTGAGAAACTATTGTTTTTCTCAAATCCTTTGTACCTTATACCTCCTTCCGGGAAAAATTCCTTCAACCATTTTTGAATTTTAAAACTGAATGAACATGAAATCAAAACTCTTGCTTGCAGTTGTGTTTTTCATTGCTGCTCACACAGGCGCTCAAACCAACTGGAGCCCCGAGCAATGCATGAAACTCAAAAACATTTCTTCCACCAGTGTGTCGCCCGATGGAAGTAAAGTATTGTACACGGTGCGTGAAGCCATTATGACGGATGACCGCAGTGAATACATCAACCAGGTTTGGATTTGTAATGCTGATGGCAGCAATCATATCCAGCTCACACGTGGTGATAAAAACTCAAGCAACCCTGCGTGGAGCCCTGATGGTAAGTGGATCAGCTTTACTTCCAACCGTGATGGAAAAACCAATCTCTACCTTTTATCAGTAAGCGGTGGCGAAGCTGAAAAAGTGACTGATGTAAAAACGGGCGTAGGAACGTACAAGTGGAGCAATAACGGGCACATGATTGCCTTTACCATGAGTGATGCTGCCAGTGATAAAGAAGAGAAAAACAAAAAGTCAAAGAACGACTGGTATTATATGGATGAAGAAATCAAGCAAAACCGATTGTATGTATTATGGCTGCATCAAAAAGACACCAGCGGTAAACGCATGCAAAAATTATTGACAAAAGACAATTACAATGTAAATGCATTCAGCTGGAGTAAAGACGATGCACAAATTGTGTTCAGTCATGGCAAATCACCTGAAGCAAATGATGGTAACTACCAGGATATTTCTATTGCTGATGTAAATACTTCAACCGTTAAAACAATCCTCAACACAGCAGGTAATGAATCTAATCCGGTCTTCAGTCCCGATGGCAGCAGTTTTGCTTTTCAATTTTCACCGGCACCGGTTGACTGGCCCGGTGCTGATTATGTTTCTGTTTACACAATTGCCGATGGTAAAACCAAGCAACTAAAATCAACTCCAAATGAAGGTGCAGGCATTGTAGGCTGGACAGCCGATAGTAAACATGTAATTGTACAGGATGGCAATAAAACCCTCAGCACGGTTTATGTTCTTAGTGCAGATGGCAGCAACATCACCGAGTGGAATAAAACGGAATCCCTGTTCTTAACTTCTGCAACGATTAACAATACCCATACACACCTGTCTTTTCAACTGCAATCACCATCACAATTTCCGCAGGCTTATGTAAGCAGTATCAGTAATTATGCGCCTGTAAAACTTACAACAGTAAATGCAGATGTATTGAATAAACCGCTTCCTAAAACAGAAGTTATTAAATGGAAAGGTGCTGATGGCAGAGAGATTGAAGGATTGCTTACGTATCCACTCAACTATAAAGCAGGTACAAAAGTTCCATTGATATTAAATGTACATGGCGGCCCTGCCGGCGTGTTTGTACAAAACTGTGTGGCCGCCAATGCGGGTACTTATCCCATTGCAGCTTTTGCAGAAATGGGTTACGCCGTGTTACGCCCCAATCCACGTGGCAGTTCAGGTTATGGCACTGCATTTCGTACCGCTAATCGTGCAGACTGGGGCGGTAAAGATTATATTGATTTAATGAATGGTGTTGATTTTGTAATTAAGATGGGTGTTGCAGATGAAAACAAAACCGGCATCATGGGTTGGAGCTATGGTGGTTTTATGAGCAGTTGGGTAGTGGGTCATACCAATCGTTTTAAAGCAGCAAGCATCGGTGCGCCTGTTGTTGATTTGGCGCATCAGAATTTAACCGATGATATTGAAGGTTTCATTCCCTCTTATTTCAAAACACAACCATGGGAAAACTGGAGTTTGCTGGATGCACATTCACCGTTGCGTTTTGTACAAAATGTAAGCACGCCTGTTATGTTGCAGCATTGCGAAGGTGATTTGCGTGTGCCTATCAGTAATGGCATTATGTTTTACAATGCCTTGCGTCGTCGTAATGTGCCGGTTCGCTTTTTAGTATTACCCCGCCAGGGGCATGGACCAGTTGAACCAAGAATTACCATGAAAGTAATGCAGACGAATCTGGAATGGTTCAGTAACCATATAAAACTATAAAGCAGATATCGCTGAATTTGAAAATTATTGAAAAGCAGCTTCGGCTGCTTTATTTTTTTCCTTCAAGCTTATTTACATAATCAAGCGAGCCCAAACGGAAACGAAGTGGTATGCCCGTTTTTTGTTCCAGACGGTACTCGCCAATACATATAATGCCCCAGTTGCACATAGGGTTGTACACAAAAGGCCTTACAGTGTTTTTAGAAAGGGGCAATTGCTGGAGCAGGGGGTTTTTTGCAGAAATGATTGGTTGTAAAGGAAGGACAATGCCTGAAGAATCAGTTTTTTGAGCAACAGCATTAAATGAAAATGTTAAGAAAAGGAGCGCCAATGCACAAAAATTGTTCCAACTTTTACAATTAGGCTTATTTTCTCTTATTTTGCACTGTGTTTTATACATGTGTGTAAAGATAAACCGATATCCGCATAATGGCACTGAGTCAGGGACTACAACAGAAACTTTTACAAAAACTTTCACCTCAGCAAATTCAGTTGATGAAATTGCTGCAGGTACCTACGGCCAATCTGGAAGAACGGATTAAAGAAGAAATGGAAGAAAATCCGGCGCTGGAACAAACAGATGAGGATGGCGAAGATTTGTATAATGAAGAAGCCAAAGATGAGTTTGACAGCACAGATGAAGAGGAGTATGATTTAGACGGAAGTGATGATGAATACGAAAATCTCGACCTGAGTGAATATATAAGCGATGGTGATGATGACATAGCAGACTACCGCACCAGAGATGATAACTATCCGGAGCAGGATGAAAAGAAAACAAACCCTGTAAAATTTGAAAGCAGTTTTTATGACTTGCTTATGCAGCAGCTGGGTATGCTCAACCTGGAGCCGAAGCAGCATACAATTGCGGAGCAAATTGCAGGAAGTATTGATGATGATGGCTATTTAAGAAGAGAAACAAGCTCCATCGTTAACGATTTGGCTTTCCGTCAAAACATTGAAACAACTGAAAAGGAAGTAGAAGAACTTATCAGCATCATTCAGCAGTTTGAACCTGCGGGTATTTGTGCACGTAACTTACAGGAGTGCCTGCTCATACAAATAGAAGCAAAGATGAAGCAGAATAATGCTGCAGATGTTAAAATTGCTTTTACTATTCTGGATCGCTACTTTGAAGAGTTTACAAAAAAACATTACGAAAAAATTCAACGTAGCCTGAACATTACTGATGAACAGTTAAAGGAAGCAATGAATCAAATCCTTAAACTCAATCCCAAGCCCGGAGGTAATTTTGGCGAAGTAAATAAAGCAGAGACTTACATCGTTCCTGATTTTTATATTACCAATACAAATGGTGTACTGGAGTTAACCCTTAACGGACGTAATGCACCGGACCTCCGCATAAGCGAAGGATACCGGGATATGCTGAAAGAATACGAGCGTGGCAGCAAAAAAGATAAACGTCAGAAAGAAGCCGTGTTTTTTATTAAACAAAAAATTGACAGCGCCAAATGGTTCATTGATGCCATCAAACAGCGGCAGAATACATTGCTGCATACCATGACAGCAATTATGAATCATCAGAAAGAATTTTTTCTTACCGGCGATGAAACCGTACTAAAACCGATGATCCTGAAAGATATTGCTGAAAAAACCTTTCTCGATATTTCTACGGTAAGCCGTGTTGCTAACAGTAAGTTTGTACAAACAGAATTCGGCACATATCGTTTAAAATTTTTCTTCAGCGAATCCTTGAGTACAGAAAGCGGTGAAGAGGTGAGCACACGTGAAGTAAAAAAGATTTTACGTAATTTAATTGAAGGTGAAGAAAAACGTAAACCGCTGAGTGATGAACGATTAACGGAGTTGCTTCAGGAAAAAGGGTATAACATTGCACGCAGAACAGTAGCCAAGTACCGGGAGCAGTTAAACATACCGGTAGCCCGGTTACGTAAAGAATTGTAATTATGGTTGATTTAGAAATATCAGAACAAGGCGAGTTGAAAGAAGCACAACTGGCGCCACCACCTGTACACCCTGTGCTGAAAGCAGGAGGTATTTTTTTCTCGTATCTATTTCATCCGTTGATGCTTATTGTGTGGGTAAGTTTGTATTTGCTCTATATAAACGATACTATCTTTTTGGGTTTAGATGATTATGACAAAACGAAAGTTTTGCTCCGTATTCTAAGTACATCTGTTTTTCTTCCGATTGTAACAGTATTATTGTTAAAAGGACTGGGATTTATACAAAGCATACAGCTGCACACACAAAAAGAACGCATTATACCTTATGTGGCCTGTATTACTTTCTTTTTTTGGAGTTATTATGTGGCCCGTCAGTTAGGCGATCCTGCACCACTCAAAGCATTTTTATTAACGTTGTTTGTATCTGCATCGGCAGCACTTATTATGAACAATTATTTTAAAGTAAGTATGCATGCTATGGCAGCAGGGAGTGTGCTTGTTTTTTTCGTTTTACTCTTGTTTAACGGTGCCATTGACAGCGGGCTGCCGCTATCTGCTGCACTATTTGTTGCAGGTATTACCTGCACCGCACGTTTTATAGCAGGAAAGCATCATGCGTTTGATATAGGCTTTGGGTTTATTGCAGGAATTATTTTGCAAGTCATTTGCTGGTGGATAAGTGCATAAAAAAGCCCTGCTTCATTAGCAGGGCTTTTTTATTTAAACAACACTGTTCTTCTTAACTTTTTAATAAAACTGACTTTGATTTATATTGATGATTTGGGTGATAAATAAAAAGTACAGATCCGTTTTTGATAGTATTAATGATGGGTGCTGCATATTTACGTGGTACCGCAGGGCATCCAAAACTTCTACCCATAAAACCATTGCTGGCACCAAATGCACTGTTAACATAATCAGAGCCGTGCAGTACAATAGCCCTGTCCAGTGCTTTATCATTAATTCCTTTTTCCATGCCTTGCAATTTTAATGAATAACCATTTCCGCCAAAGTATGTACCAAGCGTAACAAAAAAACCGAGACTGCTTTTATTGGACTCCGGTTTATTTGAAAATTGTGTGGCATAATTCAAACCGCTGTTACGGCCATGTGCTACTAATGTATGAAACAGAATTTTTTGTTCTGCTATATCAATTACATACAAACGCTTTTGAGATGAGGATTTTGAAAAGTCAGCAATGGTTAAAACTTCAAATTTAGATACCCTTCCCTCACGTAATAACTTTGAATAACCTTTGTAAGCCGCATGAAAAGCAGCAGTATCCAACCCCGCTTCATCAAGTTCTATTGCATTGTAAATACTGTCGGCTGTTTCAAGTATCAGCTTTTCGGCAGTTTTGTTGCTTTCAATTACTGATGTATGCACAGTAGAAATAACAGCGTTATGAAAAGTTTTTGCTGCATTACCCGAATTATAAATGGGAAGCTGAAGAAAAAAGAAGAGTGACGTAAGCACCGCAAAAGGATTGCGACGAAGCAGTTTCATAGATACGGTTTTTTTGGATTACGGAAGTTCTTTGTTAACCAACACACGGTTTCTTTCAAACGC
>CAYPBV010000056.1:0-21246 GCA_964409025.1 uncultured Chitinophagaceae bacterium
GGTTTGTTTTGGGGTTTATTAATTGTACTGCTGCTGTATATGGCTATACAATTGATTACACAGGGTATACTTGGTAATGAACTGATGAAATACAAAGATGCACCCATTACTGCCGTATCGCAAAAACTATTGGGTGCAGCCGGTCTTACCATAACAGTTATTGGTACTGCACTCTCTATGATAGGTGCTATTAGTGGCGAAGTGCTGGGCATACCACGCATGTTGTATGCAGGGGCACGTGATGGCCTGCTGCCTTCATTCTTATTTAAAGTACATTCAAAATTTGCAACGCCGCATTATGCAATACTCGTTTACACAGCTATTTGTTTTTTACTATCAGTTACCGGCAGCATACAGCAATTGCTGGTATTAAGCAGCGCTTCCATTTTATTGATATACCTGGGTGTAGTTCTTTCAGTAATAAAATTCCGATTTCAAAAAAAAGAAGCATTTAACGGTTTTAAAATGCCGGGCGGTATTATCATTCCGCTGGTAGCTGCAGTTATTATTTTTTGGGTATTATCCAATCTCACAAAAAAAGAACTCATTGGAGTGGTAATTGCACTGGTGATGCTTTCAGTCATTTATTGGGTAATGCAATGGATTAAGAAAAAGAGAACTAATAATGAAAAATAAAAATGCAAACCGATAGATTAACGCTGTAATATTCATTTTATACCCCTCGTTTACTCTAAAGGCGTTATATAAAGATTTTTTTCTCTTTCAACATCAGGGCACTTATGACGGTTAACAAAAAGTTTCAACCTTATTATTCATTACCCTCTTTGCAGGCAGATGCCTGTAATTTCAAACCCGGCCTGCTATTAAAAATTCAATAGAATAGTTGGGAGCATCAACTCTTCTTACTATCTTATACGGGTTAAATTAGATTTGTTAGCATAATAAATACACCAACCACATTGCAGGACACATCCGTAAGAATATTAATTGTCGAAGATGAAATGCTTATTGGCGCCAAAATTTCATTGCAGCTCTCATCACTTGGCTACCAGGTAACTGCTGTATTGCCACGGGGTGATGAAGCCCTCATTCACATAGAACAAAACCGGCCCGACATTGTACTGCTCGATATTAACCTGAAAGGCAAAATTGATGGTATTGAAACAGCAAAGCGAATTCATCAGAAATATGCTATTCCAATCATTTACGTTACCGCCAATACTGATGAAGTAACCTTCAACCGTGCAAAAGCAACCAAACCATTTGCCTTTATTTCAAAACCATTTAAGCAATTAGATTTGCAGCGTGCCATTGAACTCACCATCAGCCAAATGGCAAAAAATGAAACGGGAGACGTAGTAGCAACTGGCGGTGAGGAACAACCGTTTATTTTAAACGACCGCATCTTTGTGAGACATAAAGAAAAGATGCAAAAAATAATGCTGTCCGATATCCTGTTCATTGAAGCAGACCGTAACTACAGCCGCATTTTCACAACAACAAAAGAGCATCTCTTGGCTATCACCCTCAAATCAATTGAAGAAAAACTTCCGGTAAAATTATTCCACCGAATACATCGTTCCTATGTAATCAATATCATGTGTGTGGATGAAGTGACAGAGCACCATGTATTGATTGCACAAAAACCAATACCGCTGGGTACAGGTATGAGAGAACAGTTAATGCAACGTTTACAAACTTTGTAAAGTTGATTCAGCAATGGTGAAACAAAAAATCTTTTACTTCCTGATACTGCTGTTGTTATTTCAACACAATTCGTTTGCTCAAAGAGCTGACAGAGTGGTAGTTGATTCTTTGCTTCGTTTATTACCAATTTTAAAAACAGATTCAGCAAAAGTTAATTTATATGCAGAGCTGATGCTTGCACATGTATACTATAAACCTGAAAAGGGCATCACTTATAAGCAAACAGCATTAGAGCTGGCACAAACATTAAACTGGAAACCAGGTATTGCAAAAATAAAACACAGAGCGGCAAGGCTGTACTGGCGCATGGGAGACTTTAAAAATGCACTCAATTATCATAATGAAGCGCTGGAACTATACCAGCTAACCGGTAATCACTATGCACAGGGGCGTGTGCTTATTGAAATAGGGCAGGATTATTTTGACAATGGAAACCTGGTTGAAGCCAAACCTGCTTTGTTAAAAGCTCTGCAGTTCAACAAAGCCCTTGGTTATATGGATCATACGGCAAAAACCTATGATATTATTAACTATCTCTACCTTGTTCAGGGCAATGTTGCAGAAGCAACTAAAGCGGCTTTCGACTATTTAAAACTGAGTGAACAGTTAGGCGATAAATCAATCATTGGTAATGCTGCCTATCTACTTGCCTCCAATTACCAGGCATTGGGAAATAATGCGGAAGCTTTGAAATATTTTAAGCAAAGCTTACAACTTGCCATTGAAAGAGGCGATAAAATTGATCAGATTGATGCAAGCAGGGCAATTGGTAAAATTTATCTTTCAGAAAACAACTTTATTGAAGCAAAGTCTTATTATTCACCAGCATTGGTGTTAGCACTTGAAATCGGCGATGTTCAAATCGTTGCCAATATGTACGTATGTATGGGGCATTACTACCGGGCCCGTGGCGAGTTTGCTGAAGCGCTCACTAATTATCTTGCTTCTGAAGAAGCGTACAAATCCATTTCGCACAAGTTAGACCTTGCCCGTTTATACTCAGACATTGGCAGTGCATACACCAGTCTTGGAAAGTACAGGGAGGCGAATCAATACTTTACCGAAGCAAAATCATTATATGCCGGATTGAACAGCCAATTATCAATGGGAGATTATTACAGTGGTAAAGAAAAGCTTGACAGTGCCACGGGTAACTGGAGCAGCGCCTACTTTCATTATAAAAAATACATTACCATAAGGGACAGTACTTATAATAAGGAAACACTTCAAAAATTAGTGGGCTCTCAATTACAGTTTGAAAATGAAAAGAAAGAGGCAGTAGCAAAAGCAGAACAGGAAAAAAAAGATTTGCTGGCCAAAGAAGAAATCAAAAGACAACGTAATATCCGCAACGCTTCCTTTGCAGTACTTGCTGCTGTGCTGCTGTTTTCCATGATTGCATTGTACCAGCGTAATAAACTGGCAAAGGAGAAAAAACGAAGCGATCAACTGTTACAGGATAAAGAACTGCTGTTGAGGGAAATTCACCACCGTGTAAAAAACAACCTGGAAGTAGTGAGCAGCCTGCTGGCATTGCAAAGCGCACAGATCAATGATGAACAAACCAAAGATGCTATGCAGGAAAGTCAAAACCGTGTGCAGAGTATTGGCATCGTACATCAGAAACTTTACCAGGGCGCCAACCTGGGTGCAATTGAAATGAAAGATTATTTCATCAACCTCAGCGAAAGTATTCTGGATTCTTTTGGCGCCGAAAAAAGAGTAACTATTGAATGTGCCATGGAACGGCTGGATGTAGATATTGATACCGCTGTTCCGCTTGGATTGATCGTAAATGAGCTGTTGACCAATACCTTGAAATATGCGTTCCCTGAAGGGCAACAGGGTAAAGTAAAGATCAAACTTCAAAAGAAAAATGATGGTGTGCTGCAACTGGAAGTAAGTGATAATGGTGTAGGTAAAAGCGGCATTACACAGGGTACCGGCTTTGGCGGTCAATTGGTTTCACTGCTTACACAACAACTCAGCGGTACTATGAAAGAAGAAGTGAATGATGGCACCAGGATTTACTTTGAATTCAAAACAGGCAAGGCAGCCTGAAGAATAAAAATAAAGAGGGTAAGAGGTTAAGAGAAACCCTAAATACCCTCTTATTCTCTTCACCACTTTGTTTCCTCTATTTAATTGTGCAGCTATCAACCTGGCTGTTCCATTGTTCCCGATAAATAAAACCGCCTTTTCGGTAAGTTTTCCCCCCGGTTCGTCCTTACCCGGAATTTTTTACTATAACACAAGTGTAAGTTTAATTACAATAAGCAACCGGAGCAGTATGAGCCTATAGAAATAAGTGATTAAAAATAAGCAATCCCATTTTTCATAAATAAATCAAACAACAATGAACAGGAATTTTCTTTCCAACATGAAACTGTTGGCGTTCGTATTGCTGATGCTTCCTTTTGCAGCCATCAGCCAAACCAAAAATGTAGTATCCACACACCGGGTATTTCCCAAAGTGGACAAGATTGTGGAATTTGAAAAGGCGCTTGCTGCGCATTCGCAAAAATATCACACCGGTGATAATCACTGGCGGGTATTTGCCATACAATCAGGACCAGATATTGGCGGTTATCATATTACTGAAGGACCTAAAAGCTGGGAAAGTGAAGATGCAAGAGGAGATATCAATCCTGAACATCAAATGGACTGGAATAAAAACGTAGCCATTTATTTAACTGACAGGCAAAGCGGTGGTTACTCCGTTTATCTGGATTCTTTAAGCACCATTGCCATTGGCGATTACAGTGATAAAATACAGATAACTCATGTATACCCTAAACTGGGAAAAGAGGGTGATGTGTGGAATATAATCAGGCGTTTGAGAAAAGCATGGATGGCTAATGGCTCAACAGTTGCGGTTTATTCATCAAATGGTTCCGGCCCATCACAATATTCAATCGTAACAAGGTACAAGCAGGGATTGAAAGAAAAAGCAGATGGCTTCCGTAAGCCATTTAGAGATGTGTACAACTCAGTAAACGGTGAAGGTTCCTATGCACAGTATTTAAAAGATGCAGAGTACGTTCAGGAAAGCTGGAGCGAACTGCTATTTTTCCGGAAAGATTTAAGCTCTAAATAATACCTATTCTCCATGTTGATAGATAAACAACCTCATCATATTGAAAAAACCGGTGGGGTTTGTTTTCACTTTTATTAAACGATAACTGATTTTGTGATTTATGAAACATGAATCACAACAATTCCTAAACCTAAAATCAAATTTGTATGAAACAGACAATGAAATTTTCAGCACTCAGCGTTGCTGTTTTCTTCATCAGTTTGGCTGCTCTTGCACAAAACCCCTTTGGCGAAATAAGTTTTGTAAAAGTTAAGCCGAACATGGGCGAGAGCTTCTTAATTGATATGAAGACCTCAAAAAAAATCAACAACGGGCTTAAAGCAAATAAAACCATCAGCTCCTGGCAGCTGTACCGCAGGGTATATCCACGTGGTAGTGAAATGGAGTATGATTATGCCACATTCACTGTTTTCCCAAGTGCTAAAGAAATGGAATCACGTAAAGACTGGATTCCATGGAATGGCCCAATGAAAGAACTCAGCGCAAAAGAAACAATTGATTTATTAACCTCCTTAGGCAATGTTCGTACAGTAGTACAAACTGAACTTTACAACTGGAAAATGGGCGTAGGCTCTGCCATTAAACCCGGCGACTTTGTACAACTGAATCTTGTAAATGCCAACCCGGGAAGCAATTCGGAAGTTGAGAAAATGTGGGAGTCGTTAAAGCCTGTTATTGAAGAGTGTATCAAAGCCGGAAAATTAAAAGGATACAATGTTTGGAAACGCACGTATGTTACGAATCAGGGTAATGTAAGTGATTATACTGTTGGCTTCAGTTTTTCATCAATGGAGCAGGCACTGGCATGGGCCAGTGGTAAAACAGGCATGGCCGAAGAATACAAAAAAATATATCCAAAAGAAGATTTCGCCGCTTACGGTTCCAAGCTTAATACGCTCAGAGTAGTAGTAGCAACGGAACTTTGGGAGTTGGTTGATGTTACTGATTAAAATAACCCATTCTCCATGTTGATTGATAAACAACCTCATCATAATTTAAATAGTGGTGGGGTTTGTTTTATCAGACAATAAAACGAGCTATTGATTCCACTTCAAATAACGAACTACAAAAAAAAGTATGGCAAATACAAATAATTTGGTTTTACTGCCCAAACTAAAGTCTTATGTAACGCTTCTTGCTGTACTGTTTCTGATTGTATATGCAGGAAAATTTATCATTCATGATGCCTTGCCATATTTTGGTTTTGAGCAAGAAACATTTGGTAGATATTGGAATGATAAGTGGTCACTGATTGGACATATTTCAGGTGGACTTTTAGCGTTGGCAATTGGCCCATTCCAGTTTTCAAAAGCATTTAGAAACAAATTTATGACCACGCACAGGTGGATGGGTCGTATCTACTTAACAGCCATTCTGATTGCTACCATAAGTGCAACTTATTTAGCATGGACAACTGCTATCAAGGTTAATTTTTCCTGGGCTTTTGCATTGCAGTGCCTGGCGTTTGCGTGGATTACAACAGCGGCCATGGCCTATATTTCAGTAAGGAGAGGTCGTATTCTTCAACACAAAGAATGGATGATACGAAGCTATGTTGTAACATTTGCGTTTGTAAATTTTCGATGGCTGGTTGATTTGCCTATTGCACATCAATTAATGGAAAAGTTTGCGGAAAGAGGTCCAACAATGGGTTGGTTATCCTGGACAATACCAATACTCATAACAGAAATTGTACTAAGCTGGAAAAAGAAATGAAGACTCAAACCAAAGCGTAGACTATCATACTCATTAATTCATTTATGAAACTATTTTATTTCCTGCTGCTTCTGCCATTTTATTCTTTATCGCAGAATAACAGTACCGGTTCATCAATAGCCAATTCGTTTATTAATTCATTAGACAGTGTGCAAAAAAGCAAAACGGTGTTTGCCCTTGATGATATGTTACGCTATAACTGGCATTATGTTCCTGCTTCTTCAGTTGTAAGGCAGGGTATTGCTTTAAGAGAATTAAACAGTGTTCAAAAACAAAACATTTACAAATTGCTCAAGACTTATTTGAGCAGCAACGGTTATACAAAGGCGCAGGATATTATGAATACCGACTACTTATTGAAAGAACTTGAGCCGAATAGTAAAGGCCGCATCCCTGAAAATTATTTTGTTGCCTTTTATGGAAATCCCGGGACCGATAAAACATGGGCGTGGAAGTTTAGCGGGCATCATCTTGCACTTAATTATACCATTGTAGATAATCAATTGGCTTTTGCTCCTTTCTTTTTTGGAGTTTATCCTGCTCTAAGAATGAATAGTGAAGGCAAAGAAAAAAAATTGTTTAAGGAAGAAGAGGAACTTGGATTTAAACTGGTAAACGCACTAACACAGGAACAAAGGTTTAAAGCCGTATTCAGGCTTGAAGCATTTGCAGATATCGTAACAAAAACTTTACCAAAGGTTGTGCCTTTTGACACAGCTGGTATTATGGCAAAAGACCTTACGCTTGAACAAAAGCATGTTTTAAATCAACTGATAGTAATTTATCTTTCTCGCATGCCGCCTAAAATTGCTCAACTTAGAATGAAAAGAATTGTATCAGAAGATTTTAATGAAATAAAGTTTGGATGGGCAGGCAGCTTAAAGTCAGGAGAACCGCATTACTACAGAATACAGGGCAAATCATTTTTAATTGAGCTGGACAATTCGCAGAATAATGCCAATCATGTACATACCGTGTGGCGTGATTTTGATGGTGATTATGGAATAGACCTGCTTAAAGAACACTATAAAAACAGCAGGCATCATCTAAATAGACATTGATCACGGGTTCTGAAAAAGCACAGAAAGTATTTAAGAGAATTAAAAACGTTTTGAACTGTGCCTTTTAAGAATTAGATTTAAACATTCGTTTTCCCCCCACCCAAATCCATTTCCGCATGAGAATAGTGTGAATGCTTTCCTTTTAAATCCCTGTACGTTTTAACAACGCTTTTGAATACGAAGTGCTTTTGTATCTTATAAACCATCAACATGAAAAAAATAGTTCTGGCTATTGCCTGTATTCAGGTATTTAATGCTGTAACAACAGCACAAATAACAAAACCTATCAAGGGCATCGCTGGTACCTGGAAATTAGTGGAGTTTGCCGATTTTGATTCTGCTTCCAACACATGGGTTCACCGTTACGGAAAAAATCCAAAAGGTTATTTTATTTATACAGCAGGCGGAATATTAAGCATTAATGTGTCAAACGAAAACTTCCTCAACCTAACCGAAGAAGAGGCTAAAAAATACAATGTCAATTTTTACGAATTCTTCAGCACAAAGGCGTTTGCTTATTTTGGTACTTACACATTTGAGCCGGATAAAGGAAGGGTTATTCATCATGTAAAAGGCGGCAGTATTCCGTGGTATACTGATACAGAGCAACCAAGACAAATACAATTGAAAGGCGATACAGCTATCATAGGTGATAATATAAGTACAAGGAGAGTACTTGTGCGGGTGGAATAAACCGAGAATTATTATAAATCAAAAAACGGGGTAGCCGAAAACCGATTAGAGTAGGCAACAAAACTTTTAATTATGAATAAGAGAAACGATTTGCCTGCATTTTTATTCATGCTGTTTGCAGTGCTGATGATGGGTTGCAATTCAACCGAAACCAAACCCGCTGAAGCTGCAGCACCCGCAGCAGCTGCACCAGACATGGCTAAAGTAAAAGCTGAAATTCAAACATTGGAAAATGCCTGGGCTGCTGCTGAAAACGCAGGTGATGCAAAAGCACTTGCAGCTTTTTATACAGAAGATGCAGTATCTATGCCCCGCAACAGACCCATGATTAGCGGCAGAGAAGCGATACAAAAGGACATGGAAGCAGGTGAAGCAACAAGAGATAAGAGTTTGACAATGACTTACACTGTATTAGATGTGTTTGGTGATGAAAACACCGTAACAGAAGTAGGCACAGCTGTCCGCAAAGATGCTGCCGGTAAAGTAGTAAGCACCGGTAAGTACATGGCCATTTGGGTTAAACGTGATGGCAAGTATTTATGCATCAGGGATATCAGTAATAGTGATGCAAAAGAACAATAAACTTAAATTGAATCAAAACCGGGAATGATTTTTTGTTTCCCGGTTTTTTAATGTTTGCCCTTCAACCAATTTTACCAAAACGGCTTTTATCATGGTGTTCAAAATAAGCTTCCTGTTGATTACATTACTATGCTCAACAAATGCATTTGCGCAAACAATAAGCAAAGAGGAGAAGACAGTACAGCAAACAATAGAAAATATATTCGCAGCTTTAACCAACGCAGACACTGCTTCTTTAAAATTATATTGCACAACTAAGGTAACGTTTTATAAATACGGACAAATCTGGACCATTGATACCCTCATACAAAAAGTAATACAATCAAAATCAATTCCTGATTTTAAACGAACCAACAGCTTTGAGTTTGTAAGTACCACAGTCAACAAACAAACAGCATGGGCTACTTACTACCTCCAATCAACCTTCAACAGAAACGGAAAAGAGGAACTTGTAAAATGGATGGAGACAGTTGTGCTGCTAAAAGAAAAAAGGAACTGGAAAGTAGCTGTATTACACTCCACAAGGTTAACTGCAAAATAAAAGAACGTTTATAATGATAAAAGAACAATCTAAACTCTACGGCCTCGACCATTTACGGGCATTAGCGATTCTATTGGTGCTGGTATTTCATTATCTCAGCTTTGGTCATCCGCAATGGTCAACAGTTTTTACTGATATTGGATGGACGGGTGTTGATCTCTTCTTTGTGCTCAGTGGATTTTTAATTGCATCGCAACTCTTTGCGCAAATCAAAAAAGGGAAACCGGTTTCATTAAAAGAATTTTTCCTGAAACGTTTGTTCCGCATTATCCCTGCTTACTTAGTTGTAGTGGCCATTTATTTTTGTATTCCGTTCTTCAGGGAGAAAGAAGCCCTGCCACCACTCTGGAAGTTCTTAACCTTCACCCAAAACTTTGGATTAGACAGGGGCAGCTATGGCACATTCTCTCATGCATGGTCGCTTTGCGTAGAAGAACATTTTTATTTATTTCTCCCGTTTACATTGGTATTTCTCCAATTCACCAACAGTTTTAAAAAAGCATATTGGATCATCATCATCTTATTTATAGCAGGTTTTGCGTTACGGCTTTACAGTTGGCATTATCTCTATCTGCCAAATATGGACTCTAATACCAAGGTAGATTACTGGGCTATGTACAGTTATTATCCCACATACAACAGGCTGGATGGTTTGTTAATGGGAGTGAGCATCGCAGCAGTTTATCAATTTTTACCTCAACTATGGCATCGCATTTCAAAATATGGCAATTGGCTCATCCTTACAGGCGTCATTATTCTTGCTGCTTGTTTTCAGTTTTGTTCCAAGCTGTATGTATATAATACATCCATCTATGGATACACGTTGATTTCTGTTGGGTATGGTTTTATGGTGGCAGGTGCACTGAGCCCGGTAAGTTTTTTATACAGGTGGAAATCAGGCATCACTACATTGATAGCAACACTCTCTTACGGCATGTATCTTTCTCACAAAGGAATCATTCATATGACGCAGGTGGTTTTTGCTGATTGGGGTATTGAGAAAAACTCCAGCCTCATGCTGTTGATTTCTGTGCTGCTTTCAATTGCAGGTGCATGGCTTTTGCATTTGATCATTGAAAAACCATTTATGAGGTGGAGAGATGTGGTTCTGAAGAAAAAGCAGATGTTAAATGTGTAATAGTGAATGGATAAACAATAGTCAAGTTTTTCCCGGGCAACCTGTTTGTGGGGAATTTAAAATGTAAAACAAAATGAACAACGTTCGAATTTCTTTCATCATACTTTTCTTGCTGATTAACTTTGGTTTAAAGGCGCAGAATAAAGACTCAATTGCTGTTATGAAATCAGTCAACAATTTCGTTACAGCGTTTAATAATCTAAATTGGGTCCCTTTTAGGGAATCATTCACTGATGATGCAACTATTTTTTATCCTTATTGGAATCACGCAAAACGGATACAAGGCAGACAAGAAATTGAAAAAGCCTGGTTGAATATTTTCCCGGAATTTGTCGACATCAATAATAGTAGAAAACTACAAATAAGTCCGAAAGACATCCAACTCCAACTCTACCAAAAAAATGCAATTGTTACATTTCATTTAGGGGATGGAATCAATTCTTTATCCAGAAGAACCTTGCTACTGATAAATGAAAAGGGAAGTTGGAAAATTGCTCATCTTCACGCTTCTTCAATAAAAAATGATTCTGTTGTTTCAAAAGACACAGTCAAACAAAACATAGATGTTTTAAAAGCCTCGCCTGCAAACTTCAGATTATTGTTAGAAAACGAACATGTAAGAGTGCTGGAATATACGCTGAAGCCGGGTGAAAAAGATACACCGCATACGCACCCTGCCAAATCTTCTTATGTAGTAACCGGAGGTAAAATAAAAGTACATCTTGAAAATGGCGTAACCATTATCCTTGATGAAGTGGCAGGAACGGCTTCGTGGATGGGTTACACAGGCAGGCACTATGTAGAAAATATCGGCAACACAACTATAAAAATTATTTTGACAGAGATAAAATCGGTGAAATAAAATCTGGAAAGTTATTTTTTATTAAAAATAAGCTCAAACTAAATCAAAATCATGCAACGCAGAACTTTCATCAAACAATCATCACTCACCATTGCAGGTATGAGTTTGTTCGGTTCCTTACTTTCCAATAATAAAAAAACAGGAGCCGGGTTAGCGGTAAACGGCAAACGCATTGAACAACGCATTTTTGAACTCGCAAAATTTGGTGTGGATGGAAAAGGCCGTGGCTATCGTGTTGCTTATACCAAAGGCGATATTGAAGGGCGTGCATGGTTTATGGAGCTCATGAAAAAAGCAGGATTGAATCCCACCATTGATGCGGCAGGCAATATCATCGGCAAACGAAAAGGAAAAAACAATTCACTCAAGCCTATTGGTTTTGGGTCACACATTGATATGGTGCCCGATGGTGGCAACTACGATGGTACACTCGGTTCCATCAGTGCATTGGAAGTAATAGAAATACTCAATGAAAACAATGTGGTAACAGAACACCCATTGGAAGTTATCATTTTTGCAAATGAAGAAGGCGGCACCATTGGCAGTAAAGCCATGTGCGAAGGATTAACCAAAGAAGGACTACAACAAAAAAGTCAGAGTGGTTTAACACATGCTGAAGGGATTAAAGCCTTGGGCGGCAATCCTGACAATTTAGAATCATGCAAACGCAACAAAGGAGATTTTCATGCATGGCTGGAACTGCACATTGAGCAGGGCGGCATATTGGAAAAAGAAAAAATACAGATTGGTGTGGTGGAAGGTATTGTGGGTATTGTGCATTGGGAAGTAACGGTAGAAGGTTTTGCCAATCATGCAGGTGCTACACAAATGAACATGCGGCAGGATGCGTTGCTGGCGGCTTCTAAATTTATTGTTGCCGTAAATGAAGTGATAACAAGTGTAAAAGGAACACAGGTAGGAACGGTTGGAAAAATTAATGTGCAACCCGGTGCTTATAATGTGATTCCCGGTAAAGCAGTATTGGGTTTGGAGATTCGGGATTTGAATGCTGATAAAATTGAAATGCTGTTTAAAGAAATTGAAAAACGTGCAGCTATCATTGCAAAAGATTCTAAAACCAGCATCAGCTTTACACGTCAGCCCAATGAATCAAAACCTGCATTGACAGATAAAAAATTACAACAGGCCATCAACACCACTGCAAAGTCATTGGGCTTTAGCACCAGGTTTATGCAGAGCGGTGCCGGGCATGATTCGCAACACATTGCAGCTATTGCACCCGCAGCCATGATTTTTATTCCCAGCATTGGCGGTATCAGTCATTCGCCCAAAGAATTTTCAACTGCAACAGATATGGAGAATGGAGCAAATGTGCTGTTGCAAACGATTTTGAAAATAGATAAAGAGTAATACGACTATGAACGAAGAAGAAAAAAGTCCACCGTCAACAGACGACAGTCCGCAGCAAAATGTACAGTTGAATCCTCCTTCAACTGATGAAACCATTGCACCTGCTGAAATAAACTCTGAAGCTGAACCACAACCTGAAACAAGTAACCAGAAACCTGAAACTGAAACAGACATGGAAGTCCATCATCACACCCATCACGAACATGGCAAACGAAACTGGAAATCTTATTTCTGGGAATTTCTCATGTTATTCCTTGCAGTATTCTGCGGGTTTTTAGCAGAGTATCAGTTGGAGCATAAGATTGAACGGGACAGAGCAAAAGAACTGGCAAAAAGTTTTTATGAAGAACTAAAAAGTGATTCGGTTGCTATTGCAGAGAAATCCCGGAATAGAATACTGTTGGAAAACTCGGTACAATACATGAAGGACTATTTTAAGGATAGCAGTTTTTCAAAGTTTTCAAAACAGTTTGTGATTCACTTCCATCGAATGTTTGCTTTTAACGCTCCCACTTTGTTTGAGCCCAAAACGATTATTTTGGAACAATTAAAAAATTCAGGTTCGCTTCGCTATTTTAAAAATGATGAATTACAAAAATTAACCGGAGAACTTACTGTTCTTATTAATAACATAAATGGAAGGCGTGAAATGGAAGCTTCCTACAGGCAGTCGTACATTATCCCTTTACTGATAAAGCATTTTGACTCAGATTTTGAAGAAACCACAAGAAAATCAGGTGCACAAAATTTAATTGATTTCATTGCTGAATATGAAAAGAAAAGTACAGAGATACCCTTCAAATTGAGAAAACCTGAACAAATAGATACTGATGAGGCGAGGAACATATTAAGTGTGTTTGCTATAACCTACAGAGGTACAAGAACGATTCAATTTCAAAAGTACATTGAAGTTAATGCTGAATTGCTGAAAGTGCTTCGTAACGAATATCACGTTGAATAACTGCAAATGACCAAACAACGCATCATCCGCTTCATCATTTTCCTGATTGTTGGTTTTGTATCTGCGTTGCTGTATCGTTATTTTAGAAACCGTTACACCCATCACATGCTCAGATTTCTTATCTTACGGTTTCAAATAACAAGCTGATTGATTCATGGCCAAACGCAAACCCAAAGCCGACCGTGTGGACTGGAAAAAAATTTTCAGCCCCAAAAACTTATTGCTCACTTTAGCCGGCTGTTCTCTTGCAGTGCTGGCCATGCGTGGCTTTTTAATTCCCAATAAATTTCTTGATGGAGGTATTACAGGTATCTCCATTCTGCTTTATAAGTTATACCATATAAACATCAGTATCCTCTCCATCGTTCTGAATCTTCCGTTCATCTACATGGGCTACAGGCGCATCGGTAAAACCTTTGCCGTACAAACCAGCATTGCAGTTGTATTACTTGCCATTGGTTTGCAATTTGTACATATCCCCGCCGTAACAGAAGATAAATTACTTATCGCATTCTTTGGAGGTTTAATTATGGGCACAGGTGTAGGTTTGGTATTACGTACCGGCGGTGTAGTGGATGGCGCTGAGGTAGTAGCTGTATTTACACGGCGTAAAACAGGTTTCAGCAACAGTGAAATTATTTTAATGTTCAATGCCATCATTTTTGCAGTAGCAGCATTTCATTTTGGATTGGAAACGGCTATGTACTCACTCATTACTTATTTTGCAGCCACACGTACTGCAGATTATGTTGTTGACGGTATTGAACAATACACGGCCATCAATATTATTTCATCCAAACATGATGAAATAAAAGATTTTCTTGTGAACGAACTCAATAAAGGGATTACAGTGTACAAAGGCGAGCGTGGTTACCTGCCCGGCAGTTTTGACATTAAAACAGATACAGATGTAATTGTTACTGTTGTAACAAGACTTGAAGTGCACAACATTCAATCAGCCATTCACAGCATTGACCCCAAGGCATTCATTTATGTACAGAGTATTAAAGAAGCAGCAGGCGGTATTTTAAAACCTAAAGCGCATGGACACTGAGCAACGCATGATGGATTTTGTAGAAGAGCTCATCAACAACAGTGTAGCTGCAACCTATCCTTACCACAATTTCAGGCATACGCTTTATGTATATGATAAAACACTGGAGATAGCTGCTGATGAAAAATGCAGTGCTTCAGATTTACGTTTACTTAAAGCAGCAGCCTTGTGGCACGATACAGGTTATATCAATATTTATTACGGTCATGAAGAAGAAAGCTGTATACAGGCAAAGAAATATTTACCGGACTTTGGCTTTCATCCCGATGAAATTTATGTCATCTGCGGAATGATTATGGCTACCAAAATTCCGCAAACACCGCATAATCTGTTAGAAGAAATTATAGCTGATGCTGATTTGGAATACCTTGGTACCAATGAAGTAGAAAAACAGGCCAATGATTTGTTTGAAGAATTAAAAATACTCAACCCCTACCTGCATGAAGAATTGTGGAACCGGACTCAGATTTTCTTTCTGGAGCACCATACATATTTCACTAACTTTTGCAAACAGCATCGTGAACAGCGGAAGCACGACTATCTGAATGGATTAAAGTTAAAGTTGTGAGGATAGCTGTATCAGATTTTTTAAAAAACCAGTAGCTTATTCTTAGTGGTGCTGCTTCCTTTTAGTATCTTACTCAAATAAAATATACACAGGTTCATCAACTTTTCCTGAATGAAATTGACAAAACAACTGAAAGAAGAAGTACTCAAAACCTATCAGGCTTCCTGGAATGCATTAGTGCGGGGTGATATTAAAACCTTTGCTTCGCTGCTGGATGACCAGGTGGTTATTTATGGCTCTGCAGCAGGAGAAATTTTTACAACAAAAAAAGCAGCCGTAAAATTTTATACAGCTACTGCTGATCAAATTACCAGCAAAGTGGATTTGCGTAAACGCAAAATCGGGCTCAAAGCTGTTAACAACACTGTGGTGGTTCATGAATTGTGTGACTTCTTTTTTTTAAACGGGGAGGGCTGGGTTTATTATGGACCTGCACGTATTACCGATATTCTGGAGAAGAAAGGCAAAGCCTGGAAAATTATACATCACCACACGTCGTTTCCTGACGGCAGAACCATTGAAGGGGAGCAATTTGCCACAGAAAAAATAAAAGCTGAAAACCTGTTGCTGCGGGATGCTGTACAACGAAGAACCGTTGAACTGGAACACAAAAACAGGGAACTTGAAATTGAAACGGCTTTGGAAAAAGTACGTTCAGTGGCCATGGGAATGAAGAAAGCAGAGGATATGCTCAGCATTTGCCAAACGATTTCAACAGAACTGCAAAAACTGGGTGTAAAAGCAATCAGGAATGTACAAACAGCCATCATATATAAAGAAAAAGGAACTTATACCAATTATGAGTTTTATACCAAACACAACAAACACCTTACAACAGAGGTAAGCTATATCAATCATGCCATGTCAAAAGCATTTGTGAAAAAAATGCTGGAAGGACCTAATAAATTTTTCAAACGCAGTTTAAAAGGAAAGAAGGTTCAGGAATGGTATGCGTTTCAAAAAAAATTGACCAATCAATTTGCAGACAAGTACCTGGCTAAGGCTTCTTCTCTTAACTATTACTGGTATTCATTGGGGCCGGTAGCATTAGGTATCTCCTCCTATGCCGCTTTAAATAAAGAAGAAGAGGAATTAGTTGTTCGCTTTAAAAATGTATTTGAGCTGGCCTACCGCAGGTATTTAGATATTGAAAAAGCTACAGCACAGGCAAGAGAAGCGCAGATTCAATTAGCATTGGAAAGAGTAAGGGCCAGAACAATGGCCATGCAAAAAAGTGATGAGTTGCCTGAAGCTGCCGCTTTATTATTTCAACAGGTACAATCGCTGGGCATGCCTGCATGGAGTGCGGGCTATTGCACATGGAACGATGACGAAAAAAAATCGGTGACGTTGTGGATGAGCAGTGAAGGTGTGCTGCAACCTCCCTTTATTGCACCAACAACAAAAGATGAATTATTTATTCAGATGCGAAAAGGTGCAGAAGAAGGTAAAACATTACATGTTGTAGAAATGGGTGGTAAGCCATTGGTGAAGCATTACCAATACATGCGCACACTACCTGTTGTAGGCGAAATTTTAGACTCAATTATTGCAGCCGGTCATCCTTTGCCCACATTTCAAATTATGCACCAGGCCTATTTCTCCAAAGGTTTTTTATTGTTCATTACCTATGAGCCTGTGCCTGAAGTATATGACATATTCAAACGCTTTGCAAAAGTTTTTGAGCAAACCTACACCCGCTTCCTTGATCTGCAGAAAGCAGAAGCACAGGCAAGGGAAGCACAAATAGAAGCTGCACTGGAAAGAGTTCGTTCAAAAACCATGGCTATGCACAATAGTAATGATGTGGGAGAAACAGCAGCGGTAATGGTGGATGAATTAAAAAAGCTGGGGGCGGAAACCCTCCGCTGTGGTATCGGCATCATGCATGAACCTGGCGATATGGAAGTGTGGACGATAAGCACAGATGAAAACAACAAAACAGATATAATTATCGGATGGCTTGATATGCATATGCATCCGTTGTTGCATGGAGGCTTTGAAAGCTGGCGGGCTCAGGTTGAATCCTTTTCTTACAACCTGGAAGGAGAAGACTTGTTTAATTATTATAATGCTATCAATAATTATCCGGGTTATCCCATACGATACAATACATCTGACTTGCCCTCACTTATTCATCACAACGAATTTCATTTTGCCGAGGGAACTTTGTTTTCTTTTTCACTGCAGCAATTAACTAACGAACAGCGAAAAATTTTCAAACGCTTTGCGTTGGTATTTGGTCAAACCTACCGCCGTTATCTTGATTTGAAAAAAGCAGAAGCACAGGCAAGAGAAGCACAGATAGAAGCTTCTTTGGAAAAAGTGCGTTCACGTTCTCTTGCTATGCAGAAACCCGGCGAACTGTTAGAGGTAGCGGAGTTGTTAAGAAAAGAAATGGGGCAACTGGGTGTTGAAGAATTGGAAACCAGTTCCATCTATATTGTTGACAAAGACAAAGAACGGGCTGAGTGCTGGTACGCCATTAAAGACATCAGAGAGGAGCATACAAAATTAGTGAGTGATGAAATAATGATCACTTTCAATACTACATGGGTAGGTAATGAAATGTGGAAGTTTTACAAGTCAAAGAAAGCAGACACTTCTATTGTAATGAAAGGTGAAAACAGGAGGGAGTGGATCAACTATTGTGCAAGTGTATCAAACGTATTGCAGGGATATTATGGTAATGAAATTCCCGATCGCACCTACCATCTGGTAAAGTTTAGTGGTGGTTATATGGGAGCTGCATCACCCGGCGATATTTCAGCAGAAAGCTGGGACTTATTGAGAAGGGCCGCTTCCGTTTTTTCTTTGGCGTACACCCGTTTTAATGACTTACAAATAGCAGCAGCAAATGCCCGACAGGCAGAGCAGGATTTAATTGCCATTAAAGAAGCCAAACAAAAAGCTGAAGAAGCATTAATGGAACTGCAGGCCACACAAAAGCAATTGATCCAATCCGAAAAAATGGCCAGCCTTGGTGAACTCACTGCCGGCATTGCACATGAAATACAAAACCCGTTGAACTTCGTAAATAACTTTAGTGAAGTGAGTACAGAGTTGATCAAAGAAATGGTTGAAGAAGTTGATAAAGGAAATACTGATGAAGTAAAAATGATTGCAGATGATTTAATAGGCAACCTTGAAAAAATAAATCATCATGGCAAGCGTGCTGCAGATATTGTCAAAGGCATGCTGCAACATTCAAGAAGTGGCAGTAGTGCAAAAGAACCAACGGATATCAATGCATTGGCTGATGAATATTTACGATTGGCTTATCATGGCTTAAGAGCAAAAGACAAAACCTTTAACGCTGCTATGAAAACTGATTATGATCCAACGATTGGCAACATCAACATCATTCCGCAGGATATCGGAAGAGTAATTTTGAATTTGATTACAAACGCATTTTATGTAGTGAATGAAAAAGCAAAACAAAACATTGTAGGTTTTGAACCAAAAGTTGAAATCACTACAAAGAAAGACGGCAACAAAGTTTTGATTGCAGTAAAGGATAATGGCAATGGCATTTCACAAAAAGTTTTGGATAAAATATTTCAACCCTTCTTTACCACCAAACCAACAGGGCAAGGAACCGGATTGGGATTGAGTTTAAGTTATGATATTGTAAAAGCACATGGCGGAGAGTTAAACGTGGAGACGAAGGAAAATGAAGGAACAACATTCATTATCCTGTTGCCGGCTTCTTGAAATAAAAAACATCTTTAGTACACAAATGAAATTAAGTACCGCTTTGACGGTTGCATTACTGCTGTATGCAGGTGTGGGTTTTGCTCAAAACAAAACACGTAATACCTATGCAGTAGTTATTGGTATAGCAGCCTATGAAAATAAAAACATTCGTCAATTAGTTTATTCAAATAAAGATGCACAAATCTTTGCCCAATGGTTGCAATCATTAAGTGGCGGTAATGTTCCGGTTTCCAATATTCGTTTGCTGCTGAATGAGCAGGCTACCATTGCCGCCATCTACAATGCCCTCGACTGGCTTAAGCAGCAATGCAACGAAGGTGATGAAGTATATATTTATTTTTCGGGTCATGGAGATATTGAAACAGTTGATCAAAAAAACAAAGGTTATTTACTGGCTTACAATACACCGCCACACAACTATCCAAACAATGCTGTATCGGTTGAAGAGTTAAATGCAGATGCAAATTTTTTAACACTTCAAAAAAAAGCAAAGGTTACAATTATTACCGACGCCTGTCATTCAGGAAAGTTGGCGGGTGATTTTTTTAAAGGCAAACAATGGGTAGCAAAGCAACTACAGCAGGTATTAAATAATGAAATCCGCCTCACTGCCTGCGCTGCAGATGAAGAGGCAGCAGAAGGTGAGTTTTGGGATGGAGGTCGTGGTGTGTTTTCTTATTACTTACTCAAAGGTTTGTATGGATTGGGAGATAAAATAAAAGACGGCCAAATCACTTTCGCAGAACTACAGGAATACATCACTACAGCCATAAAGTCAGATGAATATTTACAACTGCTCAAACACAAACAAACACCTGTAACAGATGGCAATCCATTACTGGTGATGGCAAGAGTAGATTCATCTTCAGTGCAGCAAAATCAACCCCAGCAAAAGTTGATACCGGCTGCGGTTGAACCTATTGATGCTTTTTTTAAACATGCACTAACTTACCCGTTTGAAAATTTTATAACTTTTGACTCCCTTCCGCCTTTAACAGAAAATACATTTGCTTCATATATCATTGAGCAATGTATTGTACAGGATTCTATTGACAATACTACGACCAATGCTACCGGCAAAAAAAGTATTTACCTGAGTACTTACTCTGATACACTTGAACTCTTGAAGAAACAATTGCAAACAGATGCATCATTACAAAAACAATTTATTGAACGCTTTGCAGAACTGGTGCATACAAATGCACAGGCCATGATTAATGCTTACCTCAACGGTGAAGAGGCAGAACTTGAAAAGCGGCAATACTATTACAGCGGTGCCCGCAACTACAATGATTTTTTGCCGATGATAAAAACAGCGTTAATGCTTATTCCACCCAATCATCATTTGACCGAAGTGCTTCAAATCAACCAGCACTATCTCTCCGGTGTGTTGGCTAGATTGCAAATGGCCACATCCAAAAAAACAGACAGTCTGGTTAAGGCCGCCTTTCAGCATCAATACAAAACGCTGGAGCTTGAACCATATGCTGCCTATGTGCATAATGAACTGGCTAATTTGTATGTGCACCGGAAAAAATTTGATTCAGCTCAATATCATTTTGATATGGCAAGCGCACTGGCAAGTACCTGGGCTATACCCTGGAGCAACCGGATTCGGATGAACCTGATGCTTAAAAATAATAAAAAGGCACTAATGGCTTTGCACAAAGCTGATTCACTTCAGCCCCATCTCTCCTATGTGTATATAAATGCAGGAATCCTGATGGAGCGTGAGAAGCAATTACTGGAAGCTATTTCCTATTATCAGCGTGCTGCAAAATTAAATCCCGTGCATTACCTGCCCTTTGAACGATTGGGTTATTTGTATTTACAAACAGGCAGCTATAAAAATGCCAATGATTGTTTTACAAAAGCAGCATCACTCAAAAATGATTTTGCTGTTAATGATGATTATTTTCTGTATGGTGTAGAACTCGGCGGGTTTCCACCCGTTGAACCTTATGCATTTTTAGTATCATGCTTTGACAAATCGAATCTTGTTCAAAACAACCAACATCCATTTGTGTTGCTGTTGCGTACAATCGCATCCAAAAAAGCAATCAGTACAGATTCCTTCACCCATCATTTGCAATTCATTATTCGTGAGCAGCCTTCTGCCCCGCTGGCTCATCACTATCTCGGAAGAATCCTGATTGAAACAGGAAAGTTTAAAGAAGCGATTCCCGTTTTAAAAGAAGCGATGACGCACTATCTGCC
>CAYPBV010000057.1:0-20618 GCA_964409025.1 uncultured Chitinophagaceae bacterium
AACTGTATAGCATTAGCATGAAAGAGAGGTATAGCCCACTTACTTATTTGACGATGCAATCCTGAAAAAGTATCATGAGCAGGATTGGTAGCCCATGCTATTACTTCCAGCCGTTCAATCATTTCATGTGCATTTTCTTTAATAAGACCGGGAAGCACTGCGTTATCCGGATTTGACAGTAAGATTTCAGAATATGCTTTTACACTGCTTAGCGTAGCACCTACATCATCGTGTAAATCACGATGAAGTTTATTTCGAACCCGCAACACTTTTAATTGCTGTTGTAGCCTGTAACGAAAGAATCCGTAAACAAGTGATGCTAAAGCTGCTACCACTGATAACATGAACCACCATGTACGCCAATATGGAGGACGAATAATTAGTACCATTTTATCAGGTATTTCATTCCAAACACCATAATGATTTGAATTTTTTAAAAGTAGAGTATAGGTACCGGGATCAAGATTGGTGTAGGTAATAGTATTTCGGTCGGTGATGATTGTCCAGTTTTTATCAAACCCTTCAAGCTTATAAGAATAAGCATACATATCCGGGTTAATAAGGTTGAGATTTGAAACAGAAACCGATATAACAGAAGACTGATTGTATGGCAATGTTAATGTATCAGTTATATATGCAGCCTGCTTTAAGATATTATTATGAGAAACAGATGATAAAGACTCATTTCCCAGACTAATTTCTGTAATCACCGTTTTCAAGCTGTTTGGTTTTGCTATTATTTCATCAGGATGAAAATAAACAACATTGCCATTTACTGTACCAAAAGCTAATAATCCATTTTTTGTATGTAACGAAGACAAAAAATTAAAAGAAGTGATGGGCAATCCATTAGAATTGTTGAAACTAATTACTTTTCCTGTAGCTAAATCAAGTTTGCAAATTCCATTATCAGTACTCATCCATATATTACCTTTTGAATCTTCTTCCAAACGGTAAACAACATTACTGGGCAGGCCATCTGAAAGAGAATAATGAATTACCGTATCTTTTACAGTTTGATACTGATTAATACCGCCACCATTAGTTCCCATCCATACATCACCGGTTTTAGATAGCATCAAGGAGCTCAAAACATTAAGCGACAATTTGATTTTTGGCGGGCTGCTTATGTTTATATTCCAAACAACAGATAATTTATCAGTGTTTTTTATAATTTTAAACAATCCTGCATTCCATGTGGTAACCCACCAACTTGAATCAGAATCAATTTTAATATCACTTAAAGCTGCTGGTATTAATTGTATATCCTTTCTGTTAAAAGAAGTTGCCTGCAATAAATGTTTTACTGTAGAGTCATAATAAAATAAACCGGAATAATGATAATAATTACTGTAATAAGCCGCCCATAAGGTAGACCCACTTTCAAAAAAATCAATCATAAAACCCGGAGCAGGCTTTGATTGAGGATGGTGTTTCCAATTAACAGGTTCAAATTTTAATGCTGTTGATTTTTTTAAATAGACTCCATAAGCTCTTGTGGTAATCCATATATTTTTTCTTTTATCAATATATACACTTAGAATATCTTTCTTAGCTGCATTTATGGGAGTATGAATAATTTCTGTTCGGTTGATATTTTTTTGCCATCTAACTAAGTTGTTATCTGTTGCTATCAGCCAGGTACTGTCAGTCTCTTCCAGTATTTTATTAATACCTGAATTTTTTACAAGCGCTGGCAAAGTGGCAATTGTATGAAAGATATAGGGAGGTTTTGATATGCGATACAATCCGTTTTTATTCGTAGCTACCCAAAGTACGTTTTTACTATCTTCATAAAGTTTAAGTGCATCATTTATTTGTGATGCTATTAAGCCTATAGTCCCTCTGCTTTTATTATATTCAAACAGTCCCTTATTTGTTGCAATCCAAATGTGATTATCGCTGGTCTTTAAAATCCGACTAATACTGACATTCTCAAAACTTTGCTGCAATAATTCATACTTGTTTGCCGTACTATCAGAGGGAGTAACAATAAAAATACCCTTATGGTGACCTAAAATAAAACTGCCATCATTTGTTTTTATAAAACTCCTGAACTTGTACGAAACTTTAAGTTTACCTGTATTTGAAAGCAAGCTTTTGCAAGTACCAGACTTGGTATTTACTAACATGAAATCATTTTCAGTAAGAATAAGCAAATCGCCATCGTTTGTTTCCATCATCTCTGATATTCCAATTGCACCGGCTATACTATCCGGCAACTGTATCTGTTTTTCAATTACACCTTTTGCTGATAATTTTAATAATGCAGCCGGAGATGCAATCCAAACACCTGATTCTTTTTGCGGCTTGAGAATACATTTAATTAATTGAAATGAAGTGCCGATATAGTTCTGTTTTATCCGGGAGAGTATTTGTTTTTTATAATCGATACAATTCAATCCTGCGCCAAATGTTTCGCACCATATTGTTTTATCTTTATCCTGAGCAAGAGCCAACACATAATTATGAGATAGAGAGTTAGTATCATTTGCCTTATTCAGCCATACCTGCGTTTTATAACCATCATAGCGATACATTCCATTACTTGTTCCTAACCACAAAAAACCATGAGTATCTTCAATAACTGAGGTTATAGCAATATTCGGCGATAAATTTTTTATAGTAGCTCTTTCTATTCTGTATCTGTTTGCTTCCTGCGAGTAACAAAAAATACCCATCAGCAATGCACTAAAAAACACACTTATTGCCAATGGGTATTTCATATATGTAAGATACATACCGGACCTAAAATTTCAAAACCTGCCTTTTCAGGGAAATCATGATAAGATTACTTAATACGAACCCGTTTTTCAATAAATGATGGAAGTGAATCAGTAATATTTTTACCATTTTTTAATTCTACTTTTAAAAAACCCTTCATAATGAGCGTATCGCCGGAAAAAGAATATTGCTGCCAATCAACAGAACCCGTGTACTCCTGTGCACTGTAATAAGTAAAGCGTTCTTTATAAATACTATCCGTTACTTCATAGGTTCCGTATCCTGCTCTTGTAAGATTACCTGCAGCATCAGTAGTAACCAGAATAAAATTGCCATTGTTAAAGTGCTTTACCTGATTAGAAGCAGTTATTTTATTTTCTGATTCAAAGGAAACTGTTTTCCATACGCCTTCAATAGTTGAAGCAGATTGTGTTATTGTATCAGTTGATTGATTATTTGAATTGCAAGCAAATCCGGAAAGGATAAATATTGTAATAATAACTTTAAAATAGAAGTTCATACGTATAATTTAAAATATGATTATTTAAAATTTTATCCAGCCATTTACATCATAAGCTGCGTCATCCTGATTTTGTGGATTAAAATTACCTGCATAAGCAAATTCACCTGAAGCATCTGCAAACCTTCCAGTTCCTCCAACAATTTTCCCTTTACCTCCAAACTCTACTCTTTGTTCAGAAACAGGGTTGATATAACTGGTTCCAACATAAGTTGCATAAACGGCTTCGTCCTTTGCATTTACAAACACAGAGCAGATTTTATGCCCATTAGCTTCTGCAGGGATTTTTAATCGTTTAATCAATACACCTACATCTGAAAAGTCAGACTCAGGAATAAATACAGGATAGTCTGCCACGTCCGTGAGGGAAGCAGCAACTGAACCTGACGGCGGGGCATTATGAGGGTCTTTGCCCATTGCCCAATAGGCCAGTTGGTTAAAGTAATTATTTATTTCACCTAAACAAGTAGCACTACCACTCGCTTTCCCGGGAGCATAGGATAACCCATTGAAAGACACCCCCTCAAACTCCAATGGTATTGGGCCCGAAATTACCGGGGCATATCGAAATAATGCTTTTGTATTTACGTGAAAGGGATGTTTATCTTTCATAATAAATGTGATTTATAAGTTTCAAATCTTTTCATTCCGTTTACTTTACTTGAGGATGTATTTGCTTTAATATTTTATCCATCCATATTGCCAGGATGAAGCATCGTTAGGATTTTGAGGATTAAAGTATCCATTCAAAACCACTTCACCTGTAGCGCCTGCAAACTTTCCGTTACCTCCTACTATTGATGCTTCACCAGTGAAGTTGATACGAGTTGGGCTCACAGGTGTGGTAGTGCTGCCGGATGATTGGAACCAAATAGCATTGCCTTTATTATCCATTACAACACTGGTAACATTCATAGGAATATTTAAACCTGCAAGCTCTGATGAAAAGAACATGATTACAGGTGCAGGTGAAGAAATTAATCCGGCAGGACCAAATGTTGCATACTGGTTGAAGTAGGTTTTTGCTTTTCCCATATGAGCGACATTACCATCACCGCTTCCGGGATACCAGGCCGGAGCTGGGTTTGGTGGTGTCCAACCATTTGCAAAATCAGGCACAAAACCGAAAGCTGTTGTAAAACTATCCCGATAAGCCCTTTTCACAGGATTGGATGGCCGGGCTGCTACATTGTCAGTATTTTGTTTTGCAGCAACTGCAGCCGATAGCATTTCATCTGCTATTGATTCTTCTTTTTTACAGGAGCTGATAAAAACAACTGCAGCTACAAGCAAGAAATAAATGAAGCGAATGTTTACATACTTTTTCATAAAAATGCTTTTTTAAAATGAAATAATATTTTATGATTTCAAAAGTATCAGCAGCAGTTAAGCTGCACAATCCCAAGTATTTGGTAGGAGGTTGATTTAAAAAATTCACCCGCCTCAATTGTATTTGAAACGGGTGAATTATGAGTAATGCGTATAGGTTGTTTGACTAACTCAAATATTTCCCTACAATCGGCACCCTCCTTCCTACACCAAATGCTTTGGGGCTCACACGTATGATAGGGCAAAACTGGTTGCGTTTGTATTCATTTACATTCACCAATTTCAATACACGGTCCACCAGGGCTGCATCATAACCCAACACCTTAATTTCTTTGGGACCTTGCCTGCGTTCAATGTATTGATAGAGCACTTTATCCAAAATAGTATAATCAGGTAATGAATCTGAATCTTTTTGATTGGGTCTTAATTCAGCACTTGGCGCTTTGCTGATGATATTGTTGGGAATCACTTCTCCGTTGCGGTTAATGTACTTCGCCAGTTCATACACCTGCAGTTTGTAACAATCGCCCAATACCCCCAAGCCACCCGCCATATCACCATACAAGGTACCATAGCCCGTAGCCAGTTCACTTTTGTTAGAAGTGTTGAGCAGGATGTAGCCGAACTTATTGGCAATCGCCATCAACAAATTCCCTCTTGTACGGCTTTGGATATTTTCTTCAGCCAATGAAAAAGGCAAATCCTGAAAAATAGGTTTGAGTTCAGTTAAAAAACTATCATATACATTTTTGATAGGAATAATATCATACGGGTTACCGAGGTTCCTGCTTAACTGTTCGGCATCACTTACACTATGTTCAGTTGAATAATGCGAAGGCATCAATATCGCTCTCACATTTTCTCTGCCTAACGCTGTACATGCAATGGCCAATGTAACGGCACTGTCAATACCACCGCTGCTGCCGAGAATGGCTTTGGTAAAGCCCATCTTTGAAAAATAATCTTTGATACCCAGCACAATCGCATCATGAATCTCTCTGATGCTGAGTGTTTCATCCAAATGCAACGGATTGAGTTCTTCATTGGGCACATCAACTGCTTTTTGCTGAATGGATTGTTCAAACGTGCCATCGTCTTTCAAATCTACACGCACCAATGCCTCTTGCAATAAAGGCAAATGCGCAATCATATTAGCATCTTTATCAAACACGAGGGAACCACCGTCAAATACAATTTCTGTTTGACTGCCTACACTGTTACAGTACAGCATCGGCAGTTTGTATTTCTGTACATTGAGTTTTACAATCGCCTTTCTGTCTTCCACATGAGTGTAATCAAACGGCGAAGCAGAAATATTGAGCATTACATCAGGATTGAATTTCATTAACTCATCCATGGGACAAATGCGGTATAGCGGGTTATCACCCAGATTCCAGATATCTTCACATACTGTTATGGCCAATCGCTTGCCTTTATACGCAACAATATTCCAGTCGTAAGCAGGTTCAAAGTAGCGGTATTCATCAAACACATCATAATTGGGCAAACAGGTTTTATGAATTACCGCTTTGATTTCTTTATCGCATAAAAAGAAAGCAGCGTTGTGCAGGTCTTTGCCTTCTTTTCGTTTGTTACGGTCTGGAGCACCCACAATCACCGCAATACCATCCGCATATTGCTTTATCACATCAATGGCAGCGTAACATTTCTCAATAAAATCATTGAATTCCAGGAAATCTCTTGGGGCATACCCGCACACGCTCAGTTCACTAAAAAGAATGAGGTCTCCGCCTTTTGCCTTTGCTTCTTCAATTGCTGAAATTATTTTAGCTGTATTGTATTCGAAATTGCCGATGTGATAATTTTGCTGCGCAAGGAAAATTCTCATGTGTTCATTTTTGTTTTAATCGTTGGCCACATGTCATTTGCCTGAACGAAATTTCATTTTTGTGAAAAATCCAATCAGGCTCATTTCATGCAACAAATTTAAACCACAACCGTTACAGGAACATGAAAAAATTATTGATCTTCATTTTACCCGTTTTCATTAGCGCATGTAACAATCAAACATCAAAACCTGATGTTTCCAATATTAAGATAAACCTTGAACTGAAACGGTTTGATGAAGCTTTTTTCAAGCTGGATACCAATAATCTGCAACAGGGATTAATGCAGCTTCAACAGGATTATCAGCAGTTTTTACCCTTATTTGTAAGCAATGTACTCGGGCTTGGACCAATGGTGGATTCCAATCAATTAATCAGCATTGGCACCAAACAGTTTTTAAAAATGAACAAGCCCGTGTTTGATACGTCACTTAAAGTGCATCAAAATCTCAATACGTTTAAACATGAAATGGAAGATGCGTTTAAGTATGTGAGTTATTACTATCCGCAGTACAAAATACCACAACTCATTGCTACCATAGGCCCCATGGATGCGCTGGCTCCCATGACCAATCAAATGCTCACACCCAATTATATGGGTGAAAATTTTATAGCAGTAAGTTTGCAGTTTTATCTCGGCAAAGATTACAGTGTGTATAATAATCCGGGTTATGCATCAAGTGTGGCGCCGCTGTACAGAAGCAAACGTTTCAGTAAAGAATATATGGCTGCAGATATCATGAACCTGGTGATTGATGATTTGTATCCTGACAGCAGTAACCGCTTACCACTTATTGAACGCTTTGTTGAAAAAGGAAAACGACTGCATTTACTAAGTTTGTTTTTACCTGACAAGAAAGACAGCATACTCACAGGCTATACGCAGGCACAATTAAACTGGTGCAAACAAAACGAACGGAGCATCTTCAATTACTTTACACAAAACAATTTATTGTATGAACGTGAGCCTGCACTTACCCAAAACTTTGTAAATGAAGGTCCGTTTACACAAGGTATGCCGGAGCAAAGCCCAGGTAATATTGGAGCCTATGTTGGATGGCAAATTGTAAAGGCTTATCTCAACAAGAAAGGAACAATAACTCCTGATGCATTGATGAAAACACCGGCCAGGCAAATTTTTGAAGCATCAGCCTACAGACCCAAGTAAAACTTCCTGTGGCTTTTTACCCAGCTCTTTCATCATTTTAAAGTGCGATACAACCGCTGCACTCATGGTGGGATTAAGATTGTATAACAGGTGATGTTCTTTGCACTTTTCTTCTACAATTTTACTGATATGCGGATAATGCACATGGCTGATGCGTGGAAACAAATGGTGTTCAATCTGAAAATTCAACCCGCCTACAAACCATGAAATAAGCTTATTATCTGGTGCAAAGTTGGCAGTTGTTTTTACCTGATGTACAGCCCATTCATTTTCTATTTGCTTTGGTTCAATTCCTGCCAGTTCAAATTCTGTTTCTTCCACCACATGTGCCAGCTGAAATACAATAGCGAGTGTAAACCCCATAAATACATGCATCACTGCAAAACCGATAAACCAGGGCAATGCTCCAACAGCCATAACAGGAATAGCAACATAAAAAACAACATAAAGAATTTTACTCACCCAAAAAATAATATGATCTCTTGTGCTCATTTTCTGTAAAGGCGTGGTATACACTTTTTGTTTGAGGTATTTATTAAAATCCATCAAAGCAACCCATGCAAAAGAAGAAATAGCGTAAACCAAAATCACATAAATATGCTGAAAGCGATGTGCAGGCACCCATTTTTGTGTACTGCATTGGCGCATGAGCGGGCTTTTGGCAATGTCATCATCCATACCGTCAATATTCGTGTAGGTATGATGAATAATGTTGTGTTTGAACTTCCAGATAAAGGCATTTCCACCCAACGCATTAAGTGAATAACCAAACAATTCATTCACCCATTTTTTACTGCTGAAACTGCCATGGCAGGCATCATGCATTACATTAAAACCAATGCTGGCTAAAATAAACCCCAGTAATGCACAAAGCAGTAAACTGAGTGCCACAGGCATGCTTACAGTGAGTAACAGCACATATAAAAGCAACGCAGCAGGAATGAGTACCAGTGCTTTGATGTACAAATACAGATTACCTGTTTTTCTTAAACCAGAAGTGATAAAATACGCATCCACTTCCTTTTTTAAATCATCAAAAAATACTTTGTTGCTGTTGTTGAATGTAATTTTTGGCATGAAAATGTGTAGCTGATCTAAACAGCTTTTAAGAACAAGTTGCGCTAAAGATAGGGAGAACGATGTGTAAAACTAAACCGGGTAACATTTAATTTAAGCATGTGTAAGCGATGCTTAATTATTCTTAAACGGAGCCACCATTTCAAACTCAGGAATAAAGGCTTTAAACTGCTGATGGTTGTGCAGATTTTCCATTGTATAATGACCCAGCATTTTGCCCATATCAGTTTTTAAATTACAGCCGCTTACATATTGGTATTGGTCGCCAGGCTGTATTACCGGCATAACACCCACCACGCCTTCACCATCTACTTCTTTATATGAACCGTTACTGTCAAAAATATTCCAATGGCGCCGCAACAACTTTACAGGATGAGTATTGTTATTTTCAACTGTAATGCGGTAGGCAAACATATACTCACTTATGAGCGGATTGCTATATTCAGGTTGGTAAAATGTTTCTACCGTAATTTTAACGCCTTGTGATATTTCAGAAATCATATAACTTGTACCAAAGTAAACAAAAATTGTTTTAAAGAGTTGTATTGTTGACTGTTAAAGTAATTTTTTATGCCTAAAACAACACATAAATACACAAATGGAGAAGTAACCATTGTATGGAAACCTGATAGCTGCATCCACAGCACACTTTGCTGGAAGGGGCTGAAAGAGGTGTTTAACCCGGCGGAGCGGCCCTGGATTAAACCCGAAGGCGCCCCTACTGAAAAAATTATTGAACAGGTGCGTAAATGTCCCAGCGGTGCGCTCAGTTATTTTCTGAACAATGAAGAAGGAAAAGAAATTGTGGCCGAAAAAGCAGAGATGCTCAACATTGAAATTGCTACAGACGGACCCATACTCATTAAAACAGAATGTACCATCAAGCACAGTGATGGCACAACAGAAGTAAAAACGGGCACCACAGCATTGTGCCGGTGCGGACAATCAACCAACAAACCTTATTGTGATGGTACACACCGTAAGGCAGGTTTTAAGGGATAGCCCTATTTATCAAACCACCAGCCGATATTTGTTTTGCTGAGCAGCCATGTTACCGTCATGCCCAGCATGAGAACTGTAGTAACAATGAGATAAATTAACGCTCTTTTTTTCTTTTTCTTTCGGGTGCTGGATCCTGAAGCATCGTAATACAAATAGGAAGCCCACAGAAAAGCACCAAAGGTCATAAAGAAAAATAAACGGAATAATTCAAGGCGTGCAGTATAAAGCCCAAGCAAGTAAATGGTTTCCATTGATATGATTTAATGATGGTTAGTTAGTGTTATAAAGGTAATGATTCTGATGTGCACTCAGATTTTTTTTGATTTGTTGTAGCCATTCTTAAGGAGAAACTGTAATACTTTATCACGCTGGTCGCCCTGTACAATAATTTCTCCATCCTTATAAGAGCCGCCTGTGCCACAAAAATTACGAAGCTGTTTGCCTAATTTTTCTGCATCCTCATCTGTGCCGGTGAAGCCATCCACTAATGTAACCATCTTACCTGCACGATGTTTGGTTTCTATTTTCACTTTCAGCTTTTGCTCTGCGGGAGGCAAAGTTGTTTGCTCCGCATTATCCTCAACCTCATATTTAAAGTTGGGGTCTGTGCTGTAAACAAAACCCTGTCTATCTGCTTTATTTTTCTTGCTCATAACAAAAAATTGAACGGTTATACAAGTTTTGCTTTTAAACTTAAATCCAAACTGCGTGCCTGATGAATGAGTGCACCTGCGCTTATAAAATCAACACCGGTAGCGGCGTAATCCTGAATATTGCTGAGGTTAATACCTCCGCTGGCTTCAGTTTCCATTTTGCCATTAATATAATCCACTGCTTCTTTTAACTGCGCCGGTGTAAAGTTATCCAGCATAATCCGATGCGCCTTGCCATTGGCGATTACTTTTATTACATCCTCCATGTTTCTGGTTTCTACTTCAATCTTTAAACCGGGCTTTACGTTTTGTACATAATGCCATGCTTTATCAATTGCCTGTTCTATACCACCGCAGTAATCAATATGATTGTCTTTGAGCATTATCATATCATACAAAGCAAAACGATGGTTGTAACCGCCGCCAATGCGTACTGCTTCTTTTTCCAGGAGTCGGAAGTTGGGTGTTGTTTTTCTGGTGTCGAGCAATTTGGTGGAATAGCCTTTGAGTTTATCAGTATAGGTTTTAGTAAGCGTAGCAATACCACTCATGCGTTGCATACAGTTTAATACCAACCGCTCACATTGTAAAATAGTATGAACTGTTGCCTCTACTTCAAAAGCAATTTCTCCAACCTTCATTTCATCACCATCATTTTTAAACGGAGTAAAAATAGCTGCGGGCTCTTTGTAATGAAAGATGGCCTTTGCTGCCTGCATACCCGCCAAAACTCCAGCTTCTTTAATTTTTAAAACAGCTTTACCTTTTACATACGGTGCAATGGAAGAAAGGGTTGAATGGTCGCCATCACCAATATCTTCTTTTAAAGCTTCTTCAATTAAATGACGTAGCAGTTCGTTGTAATGAGGGTGCATGCTGCAAAACTAATGGATTGAAGGGATACGTTTTGTTTCGTTAATAACAAACAAAAACTCCGCTTTTAACGGAGCTATTATGTATAGAAAAACCGAATTACTTTTTGGATTCAAATTCTATTCCCTGCACCATAAGTTTATCTCCACGCTGGCGCATATAAACAGTAGTACGAAAATCACCATTGGAGGTAGTGAGCTTTCCTATGATAAAATTACTTGAAGGATTGCTGCCGCTGTGCTGCACTTCAAAATTCTTAACACGGTTCATATTAAAAAAATCTTTCAGCACCAGTTCCGCCTGCCCTTTACTGTAACTGTTACTTTTACCGGGCAGTGTGATGTCAATCATCTGGTCAAAATAAGGGCTCATCTTCTCCACATTACCGCTTTTAAGAGCACTCACTATTTCATCCTTCTGCATCGTAAATGCAGAGAGAAGAATAAAAAGTATACATACAATTAAATTGTTCTTCATGTATTCATTTTTAGATTAGGGAACGAAAAACATGCCAAACATACAAAGCCCAGACGGCCCCTGCAAGCGAAAGGCTGCTTTAACAGGTGCAAACACTTATTCGCCCCAATTCAATTAATTTTGACCTATGAGTAAAAAAGCAATGTTAATCATCATGGATGGCTGGGGTTTGGGCCCGGTAAAAAGCGCCGACGCCATTCAAAATGCCAATGTTCCCTTTGTAAGCAGCTTGTATTCAACATATCCTAATACCACATTAACCACCTGTGGTGAAGCGGTAGGGCTGCCCGATGGACAAATGGGCAACAGCGAAGTAGGTCACCTCAACCTCGGTGCAGGAAGAATTGTGTACCAGGAATTACAACGCATCCATGTGGCGGTGCGTGACGGCAGTTTTGCCAAAAATCCTGTACTCAATCAAAGTATTGATTACGCTATCAGCAATAATAAAAAATTACATCTCATCGGTTTGGTAAGTGATGGTGGTGTGCACTCGCATACCAATCATCTAAAAGCAATTGCTTCTTTATGTAAAGAAAAAGGCTTCAGCAATGTATACGTGCATGCCTTTACTGATGGAAGAGATACAGATCCTAAAAGCGGATTGGGTTACTTAACTGATTTGCACAACCATTTGCAGCAAACTACCGGAACGATTGTTTCCGTTACGGGAAGATATTATGCTATGGACCGTGATAAACGTTGGGAGCGTGTGAAACTGGCCTATGACGCATTGGTAAATGGAGAAGGCACTTTGGTTGATGATATTTTGAAAGGTGTAGAAGCATCGTACGTAACAGGTGTAACAGATGAATTTATTAAACCCATCATACTTGCGTCAGCAAAAGATAAAGTGATTGCAGATGGTGATGCAGTAATTTGTTTCAACTTCCGTACAGATCGCTGTCGTGAAATAACGCAGGTGTTAACTCAAATGGATATGCATGAACTCAACATGCACAAACTCAATCTGCATTACACTACCATGACGGAGTATGATAAAACATACACTAACGTGCATGTGATTTTTGAGAATGATAATCTCACAAAAACCTTAGGTGAAGTATTGGAAGCAAATGGTAAAACACAAATACGTATTGCTGAAACAGAAAAATATCCGCATGTGAGCTTCTTCTTCAGTGGCGGCAGAGAACAACCATTTGAAGGTGAAAAACGAATTATGATTCCATCACCTAAAGTAGCTACTTATGATTTGCAACCGGAGATGAGTGCGGTGGAAGTAACAGACGCCATCGTTCCTGAAATTGAAAATGAAACGGCAGATTTTATTTGTTTGAATTATGCCAATGCAGATATGGTGGGCCACACAGGCGTTTTCAGTGCAGCCATCAAAGCCGTGGAAACGGTAGATGCCTGTGTAAACAGAGTGGTAACAGCAGCACTGGCACATGATTATACAGTATTCTTAACTGCCGACCATGGTAATGCCGATTATATGATTAATGAAGACGGCACGCCCAATACAGCACATACATTAAATCCGGTTCCGTTGTTTGTCATCAGCCGCTTATGGAAAGGCACGGTGAGAGCGGGAAAATTGGGCGATATTGCGCCGAGTATTTTAACGGTGATGGGCTTACCCATTCCAAAGGAAATGACCGGTGAGGTACTTGTGGAAGGATAATAACCTTAAAATAAAGATAACTGCGTGATTCGCCTGAAGCAAACAATTGCTGTTGTATTAACATTGATGATGTTACTCCCATTAGTAACACCAGCTGTACTTCAATTACAACAAGTATATATGCAGTGGGAGATGCAGGAAAATCTGGAAAAAAAAGAACTGGTTTCCATAACTCTTTCTGCAACAGATATACATTGGGTTCACAAAGAAAAAGAATGCCTCATTAATGGTGAGTTATTTGATGTAAAAGAAAAACAGATAAATGAGGTTAAAATTACTCTTACAGGTTTATTTGATGTAAAAGAAAAACAAATTCAAAAACAAATTTCAAGCCACGCCCAAAAACAACAGCAGGATAGAAAAAGAGCTGTACTGTTAAAGATGTTAGTACAAACTGCAACTGTATTTCAAAGAAGTGAATTATTAAACCCGCCTTGTTTGTTAACCACCTCATACCAACCAATTTTTAAACAGGCCTTTTATAAAAATCCGTTTTGCGGCATTGTAACACCACCTCCCCGCTGCATCAGTTGATTTTTTAATTGACTTTTTTAAGCTGTCACTTTACCTGTATATGAGAGGTGAAGTGGTATGTGCTTATTCCATTTCTATTTTCAAACCTTACTAAATGAAAAAGATATTCGTATTTTCTATTTTAACGGTACTTATAATAAATCTGAAAGCACAGGAAAAAAAACAAGATAGTGTTGTAAAAGATCTTTCTGAAATCGTAATCAGTGCCAGCAAATTTCCTGAAAAGAAACGCAATGTGGCACAACGAATAGATGTTATCAATTCAAAATTTATTGCCACCGTTAATGCACAAAACACAGGTGACTTATTAATCAACACAGGAAATGTGTTTGTTCAAAAAAGTCAACAGGGTGGCAGCAGTCCTGTGGTTCGTGGATTTGAAGCAAGCCGTGTATTACTGGTTGTGGATGGTGTGCGGATGAATAATTTAATTTACCGCAGCGGTCATTTGCAAAATGCAATTACTGTGGATCAGAACATGCTGGAAAGTATGGAAGTATTGTATGGCCCTGCATCTACCTTGTATGGAAGTGATGCATTGGGTGGTGTAGTTCATTTCCGAACAAAAGCGCCGAAGCTGGCTGCAGATGGTAAGAAAATAATGATTGCAGGAAATGCATTTACCCGCTACAGCAGTGCTAATAATGAAAAAAGTCTACATGCTGATTTTAATATTGGCAGCAAAAAATTTGCTTGGCTGCAGTCTTACACCGTCAGTGAATTTGGCGATATGAAGATGGGTGCTAATTATCCTGATAAATATCCCGCTTTTGGCCGAAGAGATTCGTTCATTACACGTATCAACAACAGAGATACCGTTGTAAAAAATAATGATCCCAATGTTCAAAAGTTCAGTGGCTATAAACAATGGGATATTTTACAGAAGGTGTTATACAGGCAATCAGATAAAATAACCCATACGCTCAACTTTCAGTTATCAAATACCAATGATGTGCCACGATATGATCGCTTACAGGATAAACGCAACTTTGGTGGTACCATTGGCAATACCCTGCGCTGGGCAGAGTGGTACTACGGTCCGCAAAAAAGAATCTTAACTTCTTATGAACTAAGTGTGGTAAAAGCAGGCTGGTTTGATAATTTTAATGTAAATGTAAATTACCAGGATATTGAAGAAAGCCGGGTACAACGCCAGTTTCGTGCTGCAAACAGGGAAGCAAGAATTGAACGTGTAAAGGTTTTTGGATTTGTATTTGATACTCGTAAAGTGTGGAAAAATCATGAATTAACAATAGGTGCAGATGGTCAGTTCAATACATTAAAATCAACCGGTACTATTACCAATGTAAACACAGGCGTGGTAAATAATCTGGTTGATACACGTTACCCAAATGGTAATAATAAAATGAATAACCTCGGTTTGTTTGCACAGCATTTATATAAATTCAAAAACAAAAAACTGATTTTGAATGATGGTATTCGTTTACAACACAGTACTCTTAATTCAACCATTGCTGATAATTCATTCCATAACCTTCCCTATACTGAAATCAATCAAAAGAACACCGCATTTACAGGCAATTTTGGCCTGGTGTATTTACCAACAGTTCAAACAAAAATCTCCACTAATTTATCTGCCGGCTTTCGGGTACCAAATGTGGATGATCTGGCAAAGATTTTTGAATCGGGTACCTCAGGAGGCATCAGGCAGGTTGTAGTTCCTAATCCTGACATAAAACCTGAACGTACTTATAATATTGATTTGGGTATAAGTCAGAATTTTGGAAAAAATTTCAGGATTGAAGCAAGTGGATTTTATACCTGGTTCAGGAATGCTTTGGTTAAAAGTCCTTTTCTTTTTAATGGACAGGATTCTATTGTATACAATGGCGTTAGAAGCCAGGTACTGGCCAATGTAAATGCAAATAAAGCATACCTGTATGGTTTTAGTGCTGCTTTTTTTGCAACAGCAAACCATTTTACTTTTAGCAGCACCCTTAGTTATACGGTAGGCCGTTTTGAAACCGATGCTTCAAAAAATTCAAATATCTACGAAAAGCAAAGCAATGGAACCTATGCGTTGGTAAGCCGCAATGTAAGCAGCAAACCATTAGACCACATTCCGCCGGTATTCGGAAAATCAAGTATCGTGTATGAAAAGAATAAGATCATGGGTGAATTCTTTGCGCTGTACAACGGCTGGAAACGTTTGGATGATTTTAATGCTGATGGTGAAGATAATCCACAGTATGCCACACCCGATGGTATGCCGGGCTGGTTTACACTCAATTTCCGTTCTTCTTTTAAAGTTCAGAAAAATGTAACGGTTCAATTTGCAGTTGAAAATTTGTTTAACAGGAATTACCGCTATTTCTCCTCTGGCTTTTCTGCCCCGGGAAGAAATTTTATTGTAGCTGTTCGTGCTGGTTTTTAAAAAATTGTCTTGGTGTAAGAGGCCGCTGTTAATTTTTCAATGAAACAGTGGCTTTATTACTTTAAGCATCTTCTTTTGACTTGCTCCATTACAAAACGGAACGATGTGAAGAGCCTGCCATTACAGGCAATCAGGCTTGGGAATTATCCCCCCATTTGAATGCAACGGCTCCGGTAAAACCATTTGCGTTTATGCCAAGCTGGTTTTGGAGAAGCCGTTTGAAATCATCACAGAAACGTAAAAATTTTCTTAATGAGCTTATTTCGTTCAACACGCAGCATGTTTTTCAAATAATTTGTCTATTTTGAGGGTTGCAAACCCATCTGAATGACGGAAGAAGCAATCTTACAGGGATGTCTCAAAAACCAGCCTGCGGCCCAGCAGGAATTGTACAACCGTTACAGCCCCAAAATGCTGTCGGTATGTTATCGTTTTGCTCGGCACAGAGAAGATGCTGAAGACATGCTGCAGGAAGGTTTCATTCGTGTTTTTACTCAGATTCACCAGTTTCAACATAAAGGCTCTTTTGAAGGTTGGGTTCGGCGAATTATTGTTCATACCTGCATTAATCATTTAAAGAAACACAAGAAATTCAATGATGCAGTAGATATCAGTAATGCTCAAAACATTATGGTACGTGAAGACAGTGTTCCGTCCATAATACAGGCCAAGCAGGTAATTGAATGTATAAGAAGCTTACCTGTAGGTTACAGAACAGTGCTCAATCTATTTGCTATTGAAGGTTACACGCATCGTGAAATTGCCAATATGCTTGAGATTGAAGAAAGTACCAGCCGGAGCCAGTACACAAGAGCAAAAGCAATGCTGGAGCAGATTTTGGTTCAAAAGAAAATCATACTCCAGCCGCATCGACAGGGTGAATGGGTGGCAGCAGCCCATCCTCGTTTTTAGAATTTAATTCGTACTACACCAAAACTAAAAACTGATTATGGAGCGTTTTATGTACCAGGATGATTCTTTTGAACAAGTGCTGAAGCAGAAGGCAGATGAGTACCGGATGTACCCTTCTGATCAGTCGTGGGAAATAATTAACCGCCGTCTTCACCATCCTAATCGCTTTAACCGTAAAGCTGCTGCATTTTTTACAGCTACTTTTTTAAGCATAAGTTTATGGGTATCTGTAAACCAGCACGAAGTTGCTGTTGTAAATTCCGCACTTACTGAAGTTTTATCCGAACCGTTAATTGTAAATGAAACAGCTGCTGCTGAACCATCAGCAATAAAACAAATTAATAATGCAGGCAGGGAGCGGATTGTTGCAAATTCAACTCAAAAAGAACCAGCAACTGTCTCTGTTGTGGTAAGTGAAAGCACAAATTTCATCATACCGGCAACACGGCCCACAGAAACAACTATATCTCAAAACCATGCTGCAATAGAAGAACCATCGAAGGAAGTAAATTTGAAATTAACTGATGCTGTAGCGTTGAAAAATTTTTCCAAACTTCCCGGAGCTGAATTTATATCAGTGCGTTCAATATCAGAATTAATGCAACCTGTACCAACAGCTACTGAAATAAAAATTGAAGAAGCTGAAGAAAATAAAACAGACGCTGATTTGAATTATGAAGTTCATGTGCCTGTAACTGTACAAACGAAAAAGCCAAAAGCTGAACTGCAATTACACATTGCACCATCTGCCAGTTATCGGGTATTGGTTTCTGATAACAAATTCAATTTCGGAAACCTCCGAGACCCCAATAGTGCAGTAAAACAACGCACGTCCATTGGCATGGAGGCTGGTGTTACTTTCATTAAACCTGTAAGTAAAACCATTTCATTTACTGCGGGGCTGCAATTTAATTTCACCAATTATGTGTTGGTAAGTTCACGTTATAATCCAGAACTGGCAACTGTTATCCTCAACTCTGCCAGAAATGTACAACGTTATACAAATTTGAGAACAAGCAACGGATATTTTGCTGAAAATATAACCAACAAAACCTATCAGTTGTCTGTACCTATAGGCGTACAAATGCGTTTGCTGCAAACTAAAAAATTCTCCTGGAATCTTGGTACGACGCTTCAACCCACCTATCTCATAAATGCCACGGGGTATCTTGTAACCAATGATTATAAAAACTATATTAAAGCACCGGAATTCTTAAGAAGTTTGAACTTAAACTATAGTCTTGAATCATTTTTCCGGTTCAATTCCGGAAGTTCAACACAAATTATTGCAGGACCTCAGTTTCGTTACCAGTTATTCTCCAATTCAAAAGAAAATTATCCAGTGCAGGAGCACCTTGTGGATTATGGATTCAGAATCGGATTTATAAAAACCCTCAAATAAAAACATAGTTTTTCTATGAAGCCGTTCATGCCGTAACATTTCAATAATTTTGCAACATGCAAAAATTATCCCTTGTTCTGGTAATAGCCCTCACTGTGTTTTCTTGCAATTCCCCAGCCTCTGAAAAAGAAAAACCGGAGTTTATTGATGTAACAGCATATTTAAAAGGACAGATTGCTTATATTGACACTGTTCCCTTTGCATTTGAAAAAACAATATTCAGAGATTCTGTTTATACAGATACTTCGTTTCTTACCAAAGAACAACTAAAATCCATTGTACTGGCTTTTTTAACGGAAGAACTGGAAAAGAACAATTTTCAAAAAATGTATACTGAATCCTCGTTTGCCGATGCCAGTACAAACTTTATTACGCTAACTTATGAACCGGAAGAAAAAAAGGATTTGCCTGTACAGCGTGTTGATGTATATGTAAGTCCGGAAACTCAGGAAATCGAAAAACTATTTATTGTGCGAAAAAATGAAAACAAAGACTCTTCTCTCACACAACAATTACTCTGGAAACATAATAAAAGCTGTAAACTTATAACTACTGTATATAAACCCAACGGCGCAGAACAGGTTATATCCGAAAAAATTAACTGGAACGATAAGGAAGAATAATTGGCTGAATGACACAGGAACAATTTCAACAAATAAGCAAGTCTATTCCGCTGCAGCCCGGTATTTACAAGTACTATGATGCGGATAAGAAACTATTGTATGTGGGTAAAGCTAAAAGCCTGCGCAAAAGAGTTTCAAGCTATTTTAATAAAACTGTTACTTCTTATAAAACTGCTGAGTTGGTGCGCCGTATCCACAGCATTGATTATACCATTGTTACTTCAGAGCAGGATGCCCTTTTTTTAGAGAACTCACTCATCAAACAATTTCAGCCGGTATTCAATATCAATTTAAAAGATGATAAGAGTTATCCGTTTATCGTTATTAAAAAAGAGCCCTTTCCACGGGTATTTCTTACAAGAAAAAAGATAAATGATGGTTCAGTTTATATGGGCCCTTTTACTTCCGTTGCAAAAGTGCGTGAGCTCATTCAATTCATACGCCAGAATATTCCTTTACGTAATTGCAAGCTCAATTTAACAGACAGTAATATTGACAAAAAGAAATTCAAAGTATGTCTGGAATATCATTTAGGTAATTGTAAAGGCCCCTGTGAAGGATTGCAAACACATGATGATTATAATGAAGGACTTGCTCAGGTAAAAAATCTGCTCAGTGGTAATCTGAAACCTGTATTTCACCATTTAAAAAATGAGATGAAAGAACAAGTGAAACAGTTAAAATTTGAAAAAGCTGAAATCATCAAAAAGAAAATTGAACATCTTGAGAATTATCAGGCAAAATCAACAGTAGTAAATCCCCGGCTAGGTAATGTAGATGTTTATACCATTATTCGCCATGAAGACAAAGCCTTCATCAATTACCTCATGGTACAGAATGGTAATATAATTCAAACCGAAAACCTGCAGGTAGATTGTAAACTGGATGAAACACCGCAGGAGGTTCTGGAATCAGTGATTGGCCGTATTGCGGAATTGTTTCAAAGCAAAGCAACTGAGCTCATTTTGCCTTTGGAAATTGAAACCATTGATGATGCAGTAACCGTTACAGTGCCGAAAGCAGGTGCAAAAAAACAATTGCTCGACCTTTCGCAAAAGAATACAGAGCATTTTTTCCGTGAATACCAGCAAAAGAAAGTACTGCACTTAAATGAAGCCAAAGTAACCGGACTTCAACTTATTGAGCAACTGCAGAAAGATTTGCAATTGAAAGAACTTCCTGTACATATCGAGTGTTTTGATAACTCCAATTTTCAGGGAAGTTATCCTGTAAGTGCTATGGTGTGCTTTAAAAACGGTGAGCCCAGTAAGAAAGATTACCGTCATTTCAATATAAAAACTGTTACAGGCATCAATGATTTTGCAAGTATGAGTGAAGTGGTGCACAGACGTTATGACCGTTTGCTCAAAGAACATCAAACACTTCCTCAGTTGATTATTATTGATGGAGGCAAAGGACAACTTTCAGCTGCTATGG
>CAYPBV010000058.1:0-6796 GCA_964409025.1 uncultured Chitinophagaceae bacterium
CCTGATGGGTGTACTCTATCTTACCAGGCAGGAGAAAGGAAAAGAAATAGGATGTAATTATCTCGTGTATGGCTGGGTCAATAAACAACGATTGGAAATGCGGCGCATGCTTATTTTGAAGAACTATGGTCTTACTGATGTTGATGCTACATTATTTACAAGGGCAGATGCCAGCTTTGATTTCTCAAACAGGCAAAACAGCATCCGGTCAGCTGTGTTTATGAAGAAAATACATTGGGCCCTGCAGGTACATTAAAGCTGGAACAAATAAAAAATACTTTATCTGATGAGTCTGATCAACTATTGAAAAAATATACCGGTATATTTTTCCCGTCAAGTGTTGCTGCACCTGTCATTATGAATACAGATTTCAGAACAATCTTATGGCGCAAACAATTAGGTAATAAACCTGTATTTGAATTTATTCCTGCAAAGGACAATTCTTCAGCAGTTGATGTGAGCTTGTACTTTAATGGAAATTTAATTGATAAATGGAAATCAAATGAAAGCAATACCATGGAAGTGGATGTTTCAAAACTGGAAGATGGAATGCATAGCTTTGTATTGAAAGTTGAGACCCCTTCAACAGAAAAGTTACGTTTTTCAATACGGCGCAGTGCCGCAAATGTGGTGAAAGATATGCTGTTTGATTTAAGCTATAACAGACAGGTAATCGTCATTATGGGTCTTGAAGAATAGGTGTTGCATGTATAAATTATTTTTGTTGATATCTCTTTTAGTAAGTTGTAATTGTTTTTCACAATCTGTTACAGGTGTGTGGGAGGGAGTTATTAAACTTAACGAGAGGGGAACACGCACCATTAATTTTCGGTTGGAATTATTTCAAAGCGATGGTACTGTTTATGGTATGTTTTACACACGTGGCTCTGATAAAAGTACTGTTTATGGATGTGACTTTATTGTAACGGGTCAAGTTTTTTCAAATTGGCTGCGTTTAAAGCCACAGCATCTGCAACGTGCTATTGTTATTTCAAAAGATGAATGCCGTTATTTAAATCATTTGCAGTTTAAATTTAATAAAGCTGATTCAACAGTCAGCAGGGGTACATGGACATGGGTATCTGGTGCTACTTCAGAAATAACATGTACAAAAGTAAGTAATGATGTATCGCTTGCTGCACAAGATGAATTAACTGAGTACAGAAAAAAATTATTTGAGTTGTATGAAGAACAAAAAGTATTTCTGGAGCCAGCAGACCGCTTAAATGTACCTGTTAAAACTGTGGATGCAGATAGCTCAGTTATTACAGTTGAGTTATTTTCGGTTGAGAAAAACCATTCAGATAGTATTGATGTATATATAAATGATGAACTGATAATAGAGATGATGCCTCTGGCTGTAAAACCTGTAAAAGTAGTTTTGCAATCATTGGAACACGGCGATAACGGGTTGTTAATTGTTAACAGAAGTAAACTAAGGCCGTCAGTAAAACTGCTTGTAAGAATAAGATATAAAAATGAAGATATGAATTTTGAAACCGCATCATCTTTTACAAGAAATACGTTGATAATCTTCAGGCGTGATTAAGCCGAACCTGCTTTGCCTGTTTTCTGCAAACATAAGCCCACCCAATCAATAATGGATGAATTAACAGTAGCCGAAGCCAGGCAATCCAAACTGGTAAACACATCACACCCAGACATCCATTTTTTTGTATAAACCATATATGCGCAGGTATAAAGCAGAGCAACATTAAAATAATTCCTGCACAACTGTTAAATCTTGTTTTGGGATACAGAACACCTGCACCCAATAGTATTTCAGCAATGCCGCTGATGATATTTATTTGCTTTGGTGCAGGTAAATAGCCGGGAATCAGTGGTAAATAAAAATCAGGATGAATAAAATGATTGATTCCTGCAGCTATATAGAAAATCCCAAGTAGTGCAATACTGTATTTCTTCATGTAAAAATTTTAAACAATTGTTTTATAGGGTTCTTCAGGAACCAGAAAAAATGAATGTGCCAAATGACCGGATGATCAAAAGATCCAACTAGAGTTTCATCCAAATAGTACTGCCGTAAAAGTACAGTCCATGCATCTCTAAAAGTTTAAAAATTAGTTGCCGCCTCTAAAATTTACGCCCTGTTATTGGTTTCAGGGTTTCTAACTATGCAAAACGGCTTTTGTTTTTTCTAATTTTTGATTTTTTCAATTTCTTTTAAACAAATTTATGTTGCCGTTGTTGTAATTGCATGGAACAAATAGCTGAAACATACAAACCACTTGACGCAGTAACATTCAGACAGGCCGCAGTTGAAATTTTAAAAGCAGCAGGTAAGCCCCTCCATTACACGGAGATTACTAAAGAAGCTATTAAAGATGGCTACTGGCGCCCGCAGGATGAAGAGTATATTAAGCAGCATATGTACCAGGCCATCAAAACCGATGTGCGTAAAAAACGTTTTGCATCTGTATTTACTGAGGTGGCTCCGGGTACTTATGAAATCAACAAATTGGCGCTGAAATAATTTGTTTTATCCTCTTCAATCAATTTTTGATTTGCGTATAGGTGGTACATCCGGTTTTGCGTATTCATATCTGGATATAAAATCAGGTTCGTAATACCCGTCAATACCCAGCGAGCTGATGATGCTTGCTTTTTCTAAATGCAAATAACCATCGTTACTTATTAATTCATCATTTATAAAAATGCTTGTTACTTCACCTATTACAAAAAAAGTGCGGTTATGAGTTATTGGTATCACTTCTTTCAGCTCCAGAGCATATTTAAGCGGACTGATTTTTACAAATGGTGCTGATATGTTTTCTAAATACACTTCTTCCAAACCCACTCTTTCAAATTCATTTTGTGTTTGCAGATATTTGGCACTTGTTTGATGTGCTTTGTCAATAAAGGATGTTGAAATAAGGTTTATGGTATAGATGCCTGTATCCTGAATGTTTGTAAGTGTATGCGGCGCCGCTTCTAACGGACGGTTCACAAATCCAATTAATGGCGGGTCTGCACCCAAATGAACAATGTTACTGAAAATAGCCAGATTGCTCCTCCCTTCTTTACTTTTAGTACCAATAAGACTCACACTTTTATAACCGCTCATGCTGTTAATGAAATTTGCACGGTAAAAGCGATCCCATGATGCAATTGTTTCTCTATTGTAATTTTTCTGCATAAATCAGATAAATAATTAAGGTACAAGCCAATGGGCTTTTGTACCACCTTCATGATATTCAAATGCTGCACGTCTGTGCCCTTTATGATGCAGCCACAGCCATTCCATCTTATTCACTTTTGTAAGTATGACTGCAAAGTTTTTGTAACCTTCCTCGCTTTCTGTTAAGTCAGGATCTCTGTGTTCAAAAATACCGGGCAAGCCATTGGTAGCAAATGCTGATGCTGTACCGGGCGCTCTGTGTGCAAGGTAGCATCTTCTGCTGCTGCAACTTGTTTTTTGCCAGGCTTCTTTTACTATGGTGGAGTCAGTTTCTATACTTGCTGTACCGCTCAGTCTTAGTTGTATGCGATCATTGCTGCTGTAAAATAACCAGCTGATGGCCGGGTTCTTGATTAATTGTTCAATTTTTCCACTCCTGATATCAGTATGAAACGCAAGTTGTTTTGATGCAGCCCATACACGCCTCAGTACTACGGTTCTCATTTCAGGATATCCATTAAAGATTGTTGCAATAACCGCAGTATGGAATGAATGCTTGTGCGTAGTACAGCCAAGTTCTATTTTGTTCCAGCAATCGGCTTCAATAAAATCAAGTGATGGATAAGCTGGTGCTGCAGCTGATGTTTTTTCCTCAATTTCATTCATGGTTGTAAACGTAGAGAACAGCAAAAGTAGAGGTTTGTAAATAACAAAATGCCCTTCTTGTGAAAGGGCATTTCAAGAAAAATAAGTTTTTTATTTTGGTAATACCACGCCATCAATTACATGAATCACACCATTGCTGCCTTTTAAATCTACAGCAGTCACAAATGCAGAACCACCATTTTCATCAGTTAATTTTACTTTGCCATTATCAAGCGAAGCCGTGAGTTTACCACCACTTACAGTTGTTAAAACAGCTTTGCCATTTCCTTTTGTAATGGCAGCTGCCACTGCTTTTGAATCAATGTTGCCCGCTACTACATGGTAAGTTAAGATTTTAACCAGCTGAGCTTTGTTTTCCGGCTTGAGTAATGTTTCAACAGTACCGGCAGGTAATTTTGCAAAGGCGTCATTTACCGGAGCAAAAACAGTGAAAGGGCCTTTTGATTTTAAAGTAGCTACTAAATCAGCAGCTTTTACTGCAGCTACCAGCGTAGTGTGTGCTTCAGAACCTACTGCAATGTCAACGATGTCTTTTTCCTGAACTTTTGCATTGATGCTTACAAGAACGATAGCTGCTGCCAGAGCAACCTGAAAAAATTTCTTCATTTTGAAGTTTTTAATTGGTGATTGAATGATTAAAAAAGAATGTTGAGGTATTGTTCATAGTTTCATGACGTTGTTTCAGGAATGGTGATTAGAAATCACTTTTGATTTCCAGGTATTTTAAAAATTCAGATTTTTTATTTTCATTATTAAATACACCGCCGTAAAACGAAGTAATGGTACTGGAGGTATCATCTTCAACCCCACGACTTGCAACGCACAAGTGTTTGGCATCAATAACAACAGCTACGTTTTCAGTAACCAGCACCTGCTGCAGTTCTTTTGCAATCTGTACCGTTAAGCGTTCCTGTACTTGCGGACGCTTGGCATAGTACTCTACAATTCGGTTAAGTTTGCTGAGCCCTATCACTTTGCCTTTGCTGATGTAAGCAATATGTGCTCTTCCTATGATAGGCACAAAATGATGTTCACAATTACTGTAAAATGAAATGTTTTTTTCTACAAGCATTTCATTGTAGCGGTATTTGTTTTCAAACAATGCCACTTTTGGTTTATTTGCGGGGTTCAAACCCTGAAAGATTTCCTTTACGTACATTTTAGCTACACGGTGCGGAGTACCGCTCAGACTGTCATCTTTCAAATCAAGACCCAGAATGTTCATGATTGATTTAAAATGTTGCTCAATCGCTTTCATTTTTTCATCATCGCTTAATTCAAACGCATCTGCACGCATGGGTGTGTCAATGCTTGTGCTTATGTGCTGGTCGCCCATCTCATCAATGAGTACATCAATCATTGAAGTGCCTGCCGTTTCCTTTACAATTACATTTGATAATTCCTGTTTTGTCATCTTATTGTTCTTCTTTTTTTATTTTAAATGTTCAGGTTAACAGGACATATCAACATCTGCTGATTCTATTTTGTTTAATGATTGGAATAATAAATTAAACTGTTGATTGTTACAGGCGTTTATCTGTATCAATAATTCAACATTTTAACGATCCTTCTGCCTGCTTAACGGTATCATGATGAATGAAAAAAAATGTGCAGAAAAGATTTAAACAATACAGCATTACTGTTGTTTACTCGCATCATGAAGTCTGCTGTTATTATCTTTCCCCATCAGTTATTTAAGACCCATCCTGCATTAATAAAAGATGCTGTAATTTTTTTAACTGAAGAATATCTATTCTTCAAACAATTCAATTTTCATCAGCAAAAATTAATGCTGCACCGGGCCACCATGAAGTTTTATGAAAGCTGGCTGTTACAAAACAAATGCAGGGTTCAGTATATTGAAGCATCGCAAAAGGAAAGTGATTGCAGGTTATTAATTGATCAGTTGTTTAAGCAGCAGTTTACTGATATTCACATTGCTGATGTAGCTGATAACTGGTTGCGAAAACGGTTGAGAGCAGCCTGTGAAAAAAACAAACTCACACTGCACACATATGCTTCGCCCAACTTCCTTAATACGGTTGAAGAAACAAATGACTTTTTCAAAAAAAAGAAAACCTATTTCCAAACTGATTTTTACACCTGGCAGCGCAGGCAGCGTACGTTGCTGATGGAAAAAGACGGAAAGCCCACTGGCGGCAAGTGGACTTTTGATGCCGATAACAGGGAAAAATATCCAAAGAAGCAAACTCCACCACCACTTCATTTGCCGGAAAAAAACAAGTTTTTAGTTGAGGCAAAAAAATACGTGGCTAAACAATTTCCAACCAATTACGGCAATCTTCAATCTGAACCCCTGTTTGCAACAACCTTTGATGATGCCGAGAAATGGCTGGATGATTTTTTGCATAACCGTTTTAAAGAGTTTGGTGTATATGAGGATGCCATTGTAACAAACGAAGTGGTGTTACATCACTCCGTATTAGCACCTATGTTGAATGTGGGTTTGCTTTCACCACAGCAAATCATTGATAAAACATTGCTAATTGCACAAAAGCAAAACATTCCGCTTAATTCTCTGGAAGGATTTATACGGCAAATTATTGGCTGGAGGGAATTCATCCGTTTGGTATATGAACGGGAGGGAAGTAAACAACGGACAACCAACTACTGGAAGTTTAAACGAAAAATACCGGAAACATTCTGGACGGGCAACACAGGTATACCCCCTATTGACAGCACAATTAAAAAAGTATTGAAGCATGGTTATTGTCATCATATTGAGCGATTGATGGTGCTGGGCAATTTTATGCTGCTCTGCGAATTTGATCCGGATGAAGTGTATCGCTGGTTTATGGAATTGTTTATTGATGCATATGATTGGGTAATGGTGCCAAACGTATACGGCATGACGCAATTTGCTGATGGCGGCTTAATGACTACAAAGCCTTATATAAGCGGCAGTAATTATTTGATGAAGATGAGTGATTATGAAAAGGGAGAATGGCAGGCAGTATGGGATGGAGTATT